>CAZDPV010000066.1:0-1684 GCA_964507565.1 uncultured Clostridium sp. | reverse complement strand
TAAAAATGAACCCTCCTTATTAAACTATTTTGTCTAACAATTTGGGTTCACTTCACTTCTTCTGCTTTTCATTTTTATGTTTATTATCACTAACGCATCTATATTTGTTGTTTTTCTATTTTACTACTTATTAAAAATCTTTTTTAATTTTTTAATAAGTTCTTCATTATTTTCGGTTTTAATCATTTGACTTAATAATTGTTCTGTAACATCAGATTGAGGCATTGTTGACATCGCCTTTCTTAAAGAATAAATAGTATCTAGCTCATCTTTTGTCATTAACAAATCTTCACGTCTTGTTCCAGACTTATTTATATCAATAGCTGGGAATATTCTTTTCTCAGATAAAGACTTATCTAGAACAACTTCCATATTTCCGGTTCCTTTGAATTCCTCAAAAATTATTTCATCCATCCTACTCCCTGTGTCAACTAATGCTGTTGCAAGAATTGTAAGGCTTCCACCATTTTCTATGTTTCTAGCAGCTCCGAAAAATTTCTTTGGCTTATGTAATGCAGCTGGATCCAATCCACCAGATAATGTTCTTCCTGATGCTGGAATTGTTAAATTATATGCTCTTGCTAATCTTGTTATACTATCTAAAAGAATAACAACGTCTTGATTATGTTCAATTAACCTTTTTGCTCTTTCAAGTACCATTTCTGCAACTTTTACATGATGCTCTGGTAATTCATCAAATGTTGAATAAATTACATCTCCTTTGATTGAGCGTCTCATATCTGTTACTTCTTCTGGTCTTTCATCTATAAGCAAAACAATTAAATTTATTTCTGGATTATTTATAGTTATGCTATTTGCGATTTTCTTTAATAAAGTTGTTTTTCCAACTTTTGGTGGTGCTACAATCATTCCTCTTTGACCTTTACCTATTGGGCATATTAAATCTATCATTCTCATTGCTAATTCGTTTGAGGTTGTTTCCATTTTTAATTTTTCTGTTGGATATATAGGAATAAGGTCATCAAACTTTTTTCTTCTATATGCTAATTCTGGTAGCTCTCCATTTACTTCTCCAACATAAATCAAAGCCGGGAACTTCTCACCATCTTTAGGAGTTCTTGCAATTCCTTTAATCTTATCTCCATGGTCTAGTCTGAATCTTCTTATTTGAAGTGATGAAATATATATATCATCTGGAGTTGATAGATAATTTTTACCTCTTAGAAATCCATATCCGTCTGGAAGTATCTCTAATATTCCTTCAGCAATTCTATCTTCAGAGCTACTTAATGTATATCCTTCAACAATTCTAGGTTCTTCTATAGAAGTTTCATCTATAGAGTTATTAGAATCTGCCTCTTCTATATTTATTGATTTTTCATTCTCCTCAGAAGCTGTATCAATCTTTAAAATTTCTGCACATAATTCTTCTCTTTTTAATCTAAAAACGTTTTTTATTCCTTTTTCCTTTGCAATTTGTCTTAATTCAACAAGTGTATAATCATCAAAATTCATATTTTTTCCTTTCTTTATTAAAAAATTATTGTGGGATTTTATATAAGACTTATAATTTTTATAGAAATAATTTTTATGATTATATATTATCATATAATTACCAGAAATGTCAATATGTTTTTGGTAAAATATAGAATAAAAGCATAACCCAAATGTACTGAACCCAAAAAATTGGACATTTTTTGATTAGGTATTAGGCTACTTGGGA
>CAZDPV010000065.1:0-2056 GCA_964507565.1 uncultured Clostridium sp. | reverse complement strand
TTAATAAATTCTTAAAGATTAAAACAAATGAACTGCTATTATACAAAACGAAAAAAATTCAACTTAATGATATTATTGAAGAATGTAAAGAAAAAACAGATATAGAACTTACACCATACTCAGTTGTAAATACAGGAAAAGTTATAATTCAAAACGAACAATTTAATAAAGAAATAGCAAAAAATATTAAAGGAAAATATAAGAAGATTAAAAAAGACTTTTTTGTATATAATCCATCAAGAATAAATATTGGTTCTATTGGAATGATGGAAGATGAAATTGGTTGTGTGAGTCCTATATATATAGTTTTTAAATGTGGTGTAGAATATAAAATATATTTACAGCAACTGTTAACATTTGAATTTATGATTAAAGAAATAAATAAAAGGTGTTCTGGTTCTGTAAGACAAGCCCTACCTTTTAAAGACTTATGTTCAATAGAAATATATGATATAGAAAGAGATAAATTGAAATTATATAATAAGTATTGTGAAAATATTATTAAAACAATAAAAAAATTAGAAGAAGAAAACTTAAAATTACAACAATTAAAAAATAATTATCTGGCTAAATTCTTTTAGTCAGTTTTTTCTTTGTAATATTATAGTTGCGGGAGGTGAAGTTATGGACGAAACTTTTATCACGCAGCTACAAAATGATAATTTATCTGCAAATACAATTTCTTCTTATACTATTGCAATTAAACATTATTATAGTATTTTCAATGATATTAACAAGAGTAATTTGCTCACTTATAAAGGCTTTTTAATTGAAAATTATCAACCTAAAACGGTAAATCTCAAAATTCAAGCTATAAATAAGTATTTGGAATTTCTTGAAAAACCAGATTTAAAATTAAAGTTTGTAAAAATTCAAAGAAAAAATTTTTTAGAAAATGTTATTAGTTATCCAGATTATTTATTTTTTATAAATAAACTAAAAAAAGATAAAAATTATATGTGGTATTTTATTGTTAGATATTTAGGTGCAACTGGTGCTAGGGTTAGTGAACTTATACAAATTAAAGTTGAGAATATAAAAATTGGTTATATTGATTTATATACCAAAGGCGGCAAAATCAGAAGAATCTATATTCCTAAAAAATTGAGAGAAGTAACTATAAAATGGTTAGAAGAAACAGAAAAAACAAGTGGATATTTATTTACTAATAAATTTGGAAATAAAATAACCACAAGAGGTCTTGCACATCAATTAAAAAAATATGCAAATGATTATGGAATGGATTTAAAATATATTTATCCTCATTCTTTTAGACATATGTTTGCAAAAAGATTTTTAGAAAAAAATCAAGATATAGCATTACTTGCAGATTTAATGGGACACGAAAGTATAGAAACTACTAGAATATACTTACGAAGGACAAGTGAAGAACAACAAAAAATTGTAGACGAAATAGTTAATTGGTAAAGAAAAGTTCTTTGGTTTTATCCAAAGAACTTTTTAAGGTATAATTGTTTTAATTTATTTAATTTATAATTTTCTAATTCCATTGAGTATATTGCTTTTAAAATATCATTTGATATATCATTAAATTCTTTGTAATCATTTTCGATAAATTTTGGAATATACATATTTTTAAATGTATTATTATTTATAGACTGCATAGTTGCTCCTATACTTAAACTATCTTTCTCTTTATCAAAAATATCACTTATGAAATATATTGCTAATAAATCAAATTTTTCTTCTGGCATTTTTATTCCCATAAAGCCAGTTGAGAAAACATAATTATTTAATATTTCATTTGAATAGTCTTTAACAATAATATGTTTAGGACTATTTTTTAATTTTGCAAACCATACGCTATTTATTATGGGTTGCATATTTGCTCTTGATGGTCTTTCGTTGTAACTAACATTATAACTAGTATCTATAATAGAATTTCCTGACACACAAGAAGTATCAAGATATATTTTCTCTCTGTCAAATTTATTAATCCCAGAGCCTATGATTTCAATTTCTTTAAAATCAGATATTATTTTTTTAGATTTTCCAATCATAAGTTTTTTCATTCTTAAATCTAATAATTCGTATG
>CAZDPV010000064.1:0-2083 GCA_964507565.1 uncultured Clostridium sp. | reverse complement strand
CGATACTAGGAATAAACAAAATACAGAATACAAATAACTTAAATAAAAATATAATTGGAATATATAATACTGATAATCTCGAAATTGAAACTTTAATAAATCTAAATAGAATAGATGGTGTTAAGATAGATTTTGGACACGAAAACGTAGAGATGTTATAATTGTTTTATACGCTAAGGAAGGAGTGTTCAAAATGGCAAAAAATAAGAGTTATGACGAAGAATTTAAAAAGATGATAGTTGAATTATATGAAAGTAATACAACAACAGCAGCAAATATAGTACGTGAATATGGCATAGGAAGTGCAACTTTATATAAATGGATTGGACAATATGGAAAAATTCAAACACCAGATGGCGAAGTGACAAATAATAAAGAAATAAAAAAGTTAAAAAAAGAAATAAATGATTTAAGAATTGAAAATGAAATATTAAAAAAATCCATGGCCATATTCACGCAGAAATAGAAGATAAATTTGAATTTATCGAAGTAAATAGGAAAAATTATACAATAAAGCAATTATGCAAAGCATTGAAAATAAATCGATCAGAGTATTATTATCATAAAAACCATAGAACCAATATATATAAGGAAAACAATAAAAAGTTAGATGTTGATATATTAAGAATTTATAATGAGAGTAAAAAAAGATATGGTTCGCCAAAAATCCAGCAAATACTTGATAAAGAAGGAAAACATATTAGTATAAAAAGAGTTGGAAAAAGGATGAAGTTTTTAAAAATAAAATCTTGTATTGTTAAAAAATATAAGCCAGCAAGTAGTAATAAAGAAGTTGATAGTAAGAACAAAGAAAACTTGTTAAATCAAGAATTTAAATCAAAAGAGTTAAGAGAAAAAATGGTTTCAGATATAACATATATATATGTTAAGAATTATGGCTGGACATATTTAGCAACAGTTGAGGATTTGTGTAGTAGAGCGATAATAGGGTATAGTTATGGAAAAACAATGGATGCAGAATTAGTGATAGAAGCAATAAAAAATGCACAAACAAAAGGAAAATTCAAAAAACAAGCAATATTTCATAGTGATTTAGGTAATCAATATACATCAAACAAAGTTGAAAAGTATTTAAAAGATTTGAATTTAAAACATTCTTATAGTAAAAAAGGATACCCATATGATAATGCATGTATGGAAAGCTTCAATGCCATATTAAAAAAAGAAGAAGTAAATTTAAAAGAGTATGAAACATTTGAGGAAGCAAAGCTAGCAATTTTTGAATTTATAGAAGGATGGTATAACAGAAAAAGGATACATTCTTCGATAGGTTATAAAGTACCATATGAATTAGAAAAAAATGTTGCATAAAATTACACGCTTTTGTGTCCAAAAACTTGACATAGATCCAAGTATAGTTTGTACATTTTTTATTACTTTTTTTATTGATAAGCTTTTTATCTTGATAATCTCACACTGTACTTGACAAGGTTCAATAATGGCATGGTGCAACCATCATAGTTGCACCATACCATATTATACAATTAAAAATAAAAGAAGAAAAATAGAATAAAGGTCGTTTGTCGAATTATATAAGAATTTGACGAACGATTTTTCTTGACTTATGGTATAATACCAATGTATAATATTACCATATATTTCTAGTCATGTTATTTTATCTCTATAAAATTTTATTGAAAATATTATTGATTTTAGTTAAACTGAAAAGCAATTTATAGCTAGTTAGTACTAAATACCAATAATAATTTAATAATCAAAAAATTTATTTAGTAATTAAAATTTAATTCAAAAAGATTAGTAATATAAATTTAATTCAGGAGGAACTTCATGTCTGAAAGAAACAATCAATCCATGGAAACTAAAGAGAAAATAAAAAATAATGAACATTTAGAAATAAATGATGAAGAATTGCTAAGGAAAAAAAGCATGGAACACGTAGAATTAGAAAATGAAGACTCACTAAAGCAAAAAAACAAGAAACCATTAAAATCTAAGAATAATGAACTTTTAAAACCAAAAAACGATTTTGTGTTTCAAAGTTTGTTTAACAAAGGAAATGAAAAAATAACAAAAGCATTTATTTCTGCACTATTAGGAGAGC
>CAZDPV010000063.1:0-2235 GCA_964507565.1 uncultured Clostridium sp. | reverse complement strand
TTAGCAAGAACATTACTTGATGAAAAAACAAAGATAGAAGTGGAATTTTTTAAAGGTATAAAAGTTGGCGTTAATAAAATAGCAGGAACAGGAAAGTTAACTACATCAGAGGTAAATGCAAGAATCAGTAATATTATAGAGCAAGCAATTGAACAAGATGGGGTTATTGATTTGTTTGAAAAAGCAAAGATGAGTAGACCCGAAATTGCAATATTATCAGATGAATATATGGAAAATATAAAAAATATGCAACATAAAAATATTGCTGCTAACTTACTTAAAAAACTTTTGGAAGGTAATATTAGAATATTTAAAAAAACAAATGTCGTAAAATCTGAATTATTTTCAGAAAAATTAGAGCGACTAATGAAGATGTATAATAACAGATTAATTGATAGTGCAGAAGTTATTGAGCAACTTATGCTTTTATCAAAAGAAATTGTTGAAGCATCAAATGAAGGAATGGAAAAAGGGTTAAGTACAGATGAATATGCTTTTTATACTGCATTAGTAAAAGACCCAACCGTTCTTCAAGAAATGAAAGATGAAGTATTAATTAAACTTGCGCATGAATTAACTGAAACAGTAAGAAAAAGTAGAACTGTTGACTGGGATAAGAAAGAATCTGCAAGGGCGTATATGAGAAAAGTAGTAAAAAGATTATTAAGATACTATGATTATCCGCCTAAAAACGCAGATGAGGCTGTTGCTATTGTAATAAAACAGGCAGAACTTATGAGTGCAAATATATTATAATCATAGAAAAGGTACAAGAAATTGTATCTTTTTTTTGTGAAATAGGTGTTTATATGTTGAAAATATTAAAAAATAGCATAAAATCATTCATTTCAGCAAATTTCGACAAAATAATCAAGAAAACTGTGGTATTATATACAACAAATAATTTTATTATTATTTTAAAGTTAAAAGCAATGCCACAAGGCTGTGATATTGTGAGAAAAAGGGGTATATAAATAAATAAAAGAATATTAATAGAGATGATTAGGTAGTACATTTTCTATTTACAGAAGGTATTACTGTCTAATTTTTTAATTAGAGTTGACTAAAGATAAGCTATACGTAAGAAAAAGACACCTATCAACTCTTGTATATAAAGGCAATGCTCTGAGAGGAAGTACTGACTTTATGAGAAAAAAATGGATTAATTTATTAGAAAAGAAATTTAAATTTAAAAAATATAAAGTTAAAAATATTTGCAGTATAACTATCTGCTGTATTGGATATTTTGACGCCGATTATGAAATTCAGTTATTGAATTTTGTAGTCGGCGTTTTTTTGTACCTAAAAATAATTTTATGGATTTCTTGTAGAGGTCCTCCCTCTATCAGTTTGTGAAAAAAACAAATTGATAGGAGGAAAATTAATGATTATTATAATTAAAAATTGGATAGAAGATAATGAATATAGTGAGGTTCAGTACGATACAGATACTAAAAAATATTTTAGTTGTTTTAGAGATGGCTTGAAAAAAAGACATAGAATTGAAATAACAGAAGATATAGCCGAAGTATATTTTAATGCTAGTAAGATTTTAAAAAAATTTAAACATGAATATGAAAGACATATTGAACATTCTGAAATATATGACAATAACCTTAATGAAAGAGCAATGGACAAGCCTATAAGTTTAGAAGATGAGGTAATAAGAAAATCTACATTTCAAGATGTAAGAAATGCAATAGAGCAATTGCCAGATATTCAAAAAAGAAGAATTAAAGACATATATTTTAACCATTATACTCAACAACAAATTGCTGATAAAGATAATACATCTTTAAGAGCAGTACAGTATTCATTACATATAGCATTAGATAATTTAAAAAAAATATTAAATAAATAAAAATTTAGACTTCGTAAAAGTGGTTTTAAGTGGGGAAACAAGTGAAAGGGTATTAATTATTCTTTCTCCTGTTTCCTTTTTATATGGAGATAGGATGTGTTCTTTGAAAACTTAATATACATTCGTCAAATACATTCCTATTATAGTTCGAACAGGACTAGCACGTTAGTAAGTACGCTTGCGAACAATACTTGACTATAAATATTGAGTTGCTCTTAATATTGCAATAACAAATAATAGGTACAATGATACTTCCGTACAGCCACAGAAACACGCAATGGGTACGGCTCTGTGAGAACCACAGTTGAGGTGAGATTCCTATGGAACTGATTAGCAATCAGTCGTTTGATGATTTCCCAAAGACTGTGGGGTTC
>CAZDPV010000062.1:0-3138 GCA_964507565.1 uncultured Clostridium sp. | reverse complement strand
AAATGAACCCTCCTTATTAAACTATTTTGTCTAACAATTTGGGTTCACTTCATAGTATTTGCTTTTTAATTTACATATATATTTTACCACAAATTAAAATTTTTTTTATTCAAAACAAATTATGATAGCATTTTCATAAAAAAAAGATTACAATACTTGTATGACAATTTATTTAGATATAGTTTTTATAGAAAACATATTAATGAATTATATAATAATTTTTACCACAGGAGTAATACAAAAAAACAAAAACAGCAATATTAGAACTGGAATTTCAAGTGCAATAGGAGCAGTGTATGCAATTTTAGAATATTTAAAAATTATTCCAATATACTCTAACATATTTATGAAAATTTTATTATCTGTGATAATGATTTATATTGCATTTTATCCAGCAAATTTCAAAAAATTGTGCAAGAGTTTAGTACTATTTTACTTGGTTTCATTCGCAATGGGAGGATGCGCATTTGCACTTTTATACTTTATATCTCCGCAAAATGTAAGTTTTAGAAATGGAGTATTAGTTGGGACATATCCAATGAAAATAACAATTATAGCAGGATTAATAGGATTTATTATAATTCAATGTTCATTTAGCTTAAATAAAAGACTATTGAAAAATAAAGATTTAATATGCAATTTAGAAATAGGAATAATGAATGACAAAATAAAAATAAAAGCATATATAGATTCAGGAAACACATTAAAAGATCCAATTACAAAAATGCCAGTTATAATAGTAGAAAAACAAAAAATTGAAAAAATTATAGATGTAGAAAATTTGATTGGAGGTGATGGAAAAAGCAAGTTTAGACTAATACCATTTAAATCAATAGGAAAACAAAATGGAATGCTAACCGGAATAAGAGCTGACTATGTAAAAATAATATTTGACGAGGAAAAGATTCTTAAAAATGTAATAATAGGAATCTATGATAAAAAAATAAGCAAAAACTATTCAGCACTTATAGGTTTAGATTTACTGGAAGGAGAATACAATTATGAAACTATTAGAAATGTTAAACAAAATATATAATAATTTTGTTAATGGAAATCAAGAAATTACAGACATATTCTATGTTGGAGGAAACGATAATTTACCACCACCATTAACATTAGAAGAAGAGAATAGAGCAATAGAACAGCTATCAAAGGGAGACAAAAACGCAAGAGGATTATTAGTTGAACATAATTTAAGATTAGTCGTATACATAGCAAAAAAATTTGAAAATACTGGAGTAGGAATAGAAGATTTGGTTTCTATTGGAACAATAGGATTGATGAAAGCGATAAATACATTTAATACAGAAAAAAATATAAAACTTGCAACCTATGCTTCAAGATGTATTGAAAATGAAATTTTAATGTACCTAAGAAGAAGCACAAAATTAAAAAGTGAAATTTCAATAGACGAACCATTAAATCAAGATAGCGACGGAAATGAATTATTATTATCAGATATATTAGGAACAGAAGAAGATACAACATCAAGAAGAATGGAAGATGAAGTTGATCAAAAACTTCTAAAGGCATCAATTGCAAAACTGAATAAAAGAGAAAAAAACATTATGGAACTTAGATTTGGATTTATAACCGGAAATGAAAAGACACAAAAAGAAGTAGCTGATATGCTAGGAATTTCACAAAGTTATATATCAAGACTCGAAAAAAAGATTATATGTAAAATGAAAAAGGAAATATTAAGCAAAACAGGGTAAAACTAAGCCTACTTTAAGTGTTAACTAAAGTAGGCTTAATAAATTATGAAATAGAAACACACAACTTAAAAAATCATTTATAGATATTATATTTCGACGAGAATAACATTTTCTCCTATACACTTTATTTTGTCCCACGTAATTACAATATCCCCACTAGATGAAAAAAGATTAAAAGGTTTATTAGAACCAGGAACAATAATCGAAGTAATATTTCCAGTTTTTAAATCGGCACACACATCTTGAACAAATCCAAGTCTCTTCCCATCACGAATATTTATAACTTCTTTATGTCTAAAATCCATACCTTTTTGTCCCATAAAAAGACCTCCTATATATATAGTATATTATATAGAAGGTATTATAATGCACTTTTAAAATATAATTATTAAATTTTGTATGCAAATTTAATAAATGTGTAAAGAAAATGATATTTTTTAAAATATTAAATTTGAAGTATTCTAAAAATACAAAACAAGTTATTCTTAAATGTAATTTCTTCTAATATGACTAATAGCACTTTTTTCAAGTCTAGAAACTTGAGCTTGAGATATTCCAATCTCCTCTGCTACTTCCATTTGAGTTTTACAATCAAAAAAACGTTTCATAATAATTTCTTTTTCTTTAGTAGTTAATTTTTTCATAGCCTCAGAAATTGCTATTTCCTCAGTCCACTGCTCATCAGTATTTTTCTTATCACTTATTTGGTCCATAACTGATATATTATCTGAATCAGACGTTCCATGAACAGACTCCTGCAATGAAACAGGGTCTTGAATTGCATCTAAACTAAAAGCAATATCTTCTTTCTCCACTCCAAGCTCTTTTGCAATTTGCTCTATTGTAGGCTCAGATTGATGTTCTTTAGAAAATCTTTCTCTAACAGTTAAAGCCTTATAAGCTAAATCTCTAATAGATCTACTTACTCTTATGGAATTATTATCTCTTAAATATCTCCTAATCTCACCAATAATCATAGGAACAGCATAAGTAGAAAATTGAACATTCTGGGACATATCAAAATTATCAATAGCTTTAATTAAACCAATGCAACCTATTTGAAACAAATCATCAGCATTTTCATTATGAGAATTAAATCTTTTTATAACACTCAAGACTAATTTTAGATTAGAATTGATAAATCTTTGCCTAGCATCATAATCTCCGTTTTTTATTTTAATTAAAAGTTCGCTTTTTTCCTTATTTGATAATACAGGCAATTTTGAAGTATTTACTCCACAAATTTCAACCTTATTGATCAAAGAAACTACCTCCTTTTAAATCAATTATTTACTAAAGAAGAGCAATTTATTCAAATTATTTTATTATATTTATTTTTATAGCAATAAATATAAAAAAAGTTAGAAAATGTAGTGTTACAATTGATGTGAAACAAAAATAAAAATTGAATAAGTGATTT
>CAZDPV010000061.1:0-3202 GCA_964507565.1 uncultured Clostridium sp. | reverse complement strand
TGAATGATAAATATAATGAACACGAATTAGAAATGTCTATAATTCAGATGTTTGAAGAAAAAGGATATACATATATTCAAGAAAATGATGATTGGATAATAAATAGAAAATTAGATGATTTTATTATTGAAGATGATTTATTAGAAGCACTAGAAATGATAAATCCAAAAGTTAAAAGGAAAATATTTAGTGAAGTAATTACAAAATTAAAACATTTAGATGCTCTTTCTTTTATTGATAAGAATAGACTATTTCATAAGTATTTAGTTGATGGAATATTTATTGATGACTATTTTAGCGATTCGAATCCATTAGTAAAAATTATAGATTTTGAAAATCCTAATAACAATATTTTTAAGGTTGTTAACCAAGTGAAATTTAATGAGGGAAGATCTACTAGAATTCCAGATGTTTTAATTTATATAAACGGTATTCCTTTAATTATATTTGAATTAAAAAGTATAGAAGATAGAGAAGACGCTACAATAGAAAATGCCTACAATCAATTAGGTGGTAATTCAGACAATAGTGGTTATAGATATGACATTCCTACATTATTCAATTATAATGCTTTTTGTGTAATAAGTGATGGTGCAAATAATAGATTAGGTACTATCACAAGTGATTTTGAAAGATATTCAGAATGGAAAAGCGTTGATGGAAAAGAAGTATATAAAGATTATAGTGTTAATAAACTAGATGTAATGATAGATGGAGTTTTCACAAAAGATAGACTATTAGATATTATAAAAAATAACTTATTCTTTATTGATAAAGATAAAGAAAAACCTATTAAGATTTTAAGTCAATATCATCAATACTTTGGTGTAAAAAAAGCCTTTGATTCAATTCTTAAAAACAAAAGACCAAATGGAGATGGTAAAGCAGGTTTGGTATGGCATACACAAGGATCTGGTAAAAGCTTTAGTATGTTAATGTTGGCATATAGACTTATTCAAGAAAAATCTTTAAATAATCCTACTATTGTTGTACTAACTGATAGAAATGATTTAGATGACCAATTATATACAACATTTAGTAATGCAAAGAATTATTTAAGAGTAGAACCAGTAAAAGTATCAAATAGAAAAGATTTATTAGATAAATTATCAAATGTTAAAGAAAGTGGAATTATCTTTACAACACTACAAAAAATTGATAAAGACAATATAATTCCGAATGATAGAGATAATATTATTGTTATAAGTGACGAAGCACATAGAAGTCATTATGGAATAGAGGAAACGGTTACATACAAAAAGAATAGCACAGATTTTGAAATGAAAACGAAATATGGCTATGAAAAATATATTAGAGATGCTTTGCCAAATGCAACATTCATTGGATTTACAGGAACTCCTGTACAAACTAAGGATAAAGATACAACTGCTATTTTTGGAGATATTATTGATGTATATGATATGACACAATCTATTGAAGATGGTTCAACTGTAAAATTGTTCTACGAGTCAAGACTTGCAAAAGTTTGGTTAGATGATAAGAAACTTGAAGAAATAGATGAATACTATAATGAAATGCGTGATAATGGAGTTACAGAAGATTTAATTGATATGTCAAAATCTCAAATGAGTCGTATGGAAGTTTTACTTGGAGATGAAGATAGATTAAAATTGTTAGCAAATGATATTGTAAATCATTATGAAGAAAGAAAAGGTATTTTAAATGATAAAGCAATGATTGTTTGTATGACTAGAAAAATTGCATTTGATTTATATAATTTAATTTTAAACATAAGACCTAATTACAAAGAAAAAATGCAACTAATTGTTACATCTAGTAATAAAGATGATAAAAAAATGAGGGATGTAATAAAAGACAAAAAATTCAGAGATAATATTGCCAATGACTTTAAAAATAAAAAAGGAAAAACAAAGATTGTAATAGTAGTAGATATGTGGTTAACAGGATTCGATGTTGCAGATCTTGATGTTATGTATATAGACAAGCCAATGAAAGGTCATACATTAATGCAAGCAATAGCAAGAGTTAACAGAGTCTATGCTGGAAAAGATTCAGGACTAATTGTTGATTATATTGGAATCTCAAAAGCATTGGATGAGGCATTAAATACTTACACCAAAAGAGATAGAGATGTTAATCTTAAAGATATAAGAGAAACTGCAAAAACTTTGATAGATGAAAACTTATCAATTCTTGATGAATGGTTTTATAAAATTGATGAATCAGGTTTTAAAAGTTCAAAACAATTAGATAAGTTTAGAACAATTCAGGATGGGGCAAACTTTGTTCTTGAAAATGAAAAAAGAAAGAAACAGTTCCTATCAATTACTAAAACTATTAAAAGTGCTTTTGTAATTGCACTGGGCGTATTAAATGAAGAAACTAAGACAAAAGTAAACTATTATTTAGCAGTTAGATATTTTATTCAAAAAATTGAATATTCTAGAAATCCTGTTTCACTAACTAAAATCAATGAAAGAGTAAGCGAACTACTTGCAGAAGCAATAGTTGGTGATGAAGTAAAAGTTCTAACAAAAGTAAATGAAAATGATGGCAGTAGTGTTTGGGATTTATTAAGAGAAGACAAAGTAAAAGAATTAAGAGAAAGCAATCCACCTCACGTATTTGTAAAAATTCTTGAAAAATTATTGACACAAGCAATAAAAGAATATAAAAAATATAATCTTGTTAAATCACAAGAGTATAGTGAAAGATTAAGAAACTTATTAAAAGAATATTACAATAGACCAACTCTTGAAGTGGAAGACAATGCAGATATAGAAATGACAATCGTTGGCTTAATGGCATTTTCGCAAGAAATGGTTGAAGACGAAAATAACGCTAATAAAAACAATTTAAAAGGAAGAGAAAGAGCTTTTTATGACGCATTAACAACAGATGGTAAGGCAGCAGAATTAATGACTGATGAAACGTTAAGACTTATTGCAATGAAGTTAAAAGATATTGTAGAAAAGTATGCAACAGTTGATTGGTCAAAGAAGAAATCTACACAGGCTGAAATGCGTTCTCAAATAAAAAGACTATTAGATGCTTATGGTTACCCACCAGAATATAATGAGGAAGCAACATCAAGAGTAATATCACAAGCAGAGTATATGATGTAAATAGAATATTAGATATGTAGCAGTATTAAATGTACTGCTATTTTTTTGCTACGAATTATTGATTTATAGTTTACGAAAGTGGCAAAATACTATAC
>CAZDPV010000060.1:0-4194 GCA_964507565.1 uncultured Clostridium sp. | reverse complement strand
TTTTTTTGCTACGAATTATTGATTTATAGTTTACGAAAGTGGCAAAATACTATACAAAAGTAAAAAATATTACATTTAATGGCAAAAATATTGCTTTTCGCATAATTCGACAAAATTCGCAAAAATAATGTTGTATAATGTAATCGTACATATAGCAATGCCAGGCTGTGTGATATATGAAATTAATTATAGTAGTTTTGATAATTAAATAAGGACAATTAAAAGAAATAATTAAGCAGTACATATTTCTTTGACAACAAAAGAAGAAGATATATTACTGGTTAATTTTTCATAAGAGGGAGCAATACCTTACGCTATTACTCGTATAAAAATTAGGGCATTGATTTTTATAAGAAGTAGGAGTTGTTGCCCTTATGATTGCGAGAGTAGTTCTTATTTGTTTGTTAAAAATTGATAGAAGCGATTATATTCATAAAGGGGTATCTTTCGCTCATAAACGTAAAAAAACAAAAAAATTAAATAATGCAGTTTTGATTGACGCTAATAGTTTGACTCAAAATATGAGTTTGACTATTGGCGTCTTTTCTTTTTGTGTAAAACTTTTTAGGTGCAGAAGCCCACCAAAGTTCAAGTTTAAACGAAAAAAACTTGAATGGAGGAAAGAAAGATGGCAGAAAGCCCTAAAAGAAGAAAATGTAAGGATAACCCTTATACATTAAATCATATTGAAGAAAAAAATATTTATACAATTACATTTAAAGATGTTAAAGGACATCTAAATAAAGTAGAAGTTAGTGAGGAAGTATACAGAGTTTTTGATAAGTTTGAATTACAAGATATTAAAGAATTGAATGAATATGATAGACATATCGAACATTCAGAAATATTTGAAAACAACCTTGAATCAAGAGCAAAGGAAAAGCCTTCAAGTTTGGAAGATGAGATTATAAAGAAATCTACATTTGACGAACTAAAAAAAGCAATAGAATTATTGCCAGAGGTTCAAAAAAGAAGAATTAAAAAATACTATTTTGAAGATAAAACAGAGCAGCAAATAGCAGAAGAAGAAAATGCTACACAACAATCAGTACATATTATTTTGGAAAGAGCATTAGAAAATTTAAAAAAATATTTAAAAATTAAAATTTAGTGTCTGTTATTTTGCATTTTAGTGAGGAAACAGTTGAAAGGGAGTTAATCCTTTTTCACCTGTTCCTTTTATTTTAGTGGAGCAGGATGTGTTCTTTGAAAATTTGATACACATTCATCAGATACTTTCCTGTTAGATTCAGCACTTTAACAAGTACGCTTGTCGGTCTATACTTGGTTATAAAATTAGGTAGCACCTAATTTGCGATTACATCTAACAGTATTAAAGATACTCCTGCATAGCCACAGACTCACGCAATGGGTGCAGCCCGGAGAGATCCTCGGGGAGGTGAAATTCCTGTGATATTGATTTAGCAAGTCAATAGTTTGATGAAATCCCGTACTGAGGGTATTAAGACAAATATCAGTTAAAACTAAAAAAATAAAAGAAATAAATATTATGAAAGTCAAGGTATTTATATGTACTTTGGCTTTTTTACATATTAAGGAGGAAATTTTAATGAAAAGAAAAAATTATAAAGTAAAAGTTAAATTGATATTTGAAACAACTATGGATCATTCACAAACAAGTATGCAAAAGGCACAAGAAGATGTTAATCGTGTTTTAACAGATTATTTAAAAGATAAGAAGTTAAACATTTTAAATCTATTTAATGATAGACCACCACGCATTATATATAAAGTTGAAAAGAAAGATGATTAAATCAGATATAAAAAAAGGAGATATTTATTATGCTTCATTGAATCCTGTTGTTGGAAGTGAACAGAAAGGAGAAAGACCAGTGGTGGTTATACAAAACAATTTAGGAAACAAATATAGTCCTACTGTTATTATTGCACCTCTAACAGAAGTGATAAAGAAAGCAGATTTACCAACTCACATAACAATATTTAGAAATGATTTTTTAAAATATGATTCAATGATTTTATTAGAACAATTAAGAACAATAGATAAAAGTCGTTTAATTTCATATCTTGGAAAATTAAAAGATAATCAGTTACAAAAAATAGATAATGCATTGATAAAAACACTATCCATTAACATTATTGGGTATTTATTTAGTTTAGGAATAGGAGAGCATAATGAAAAGAAAAATGAAAGAATATATAGTGACTATTATTTCAAGGAAACAAAAACAAGAGATTCAATTAAAAGCAACAAACAAAAAAGAAGCAAAAAAAATGGTCATTGATGTAATAACAAATACTTATTTATTTAAAAATCAAAAATTAAATAATATAAAAATAAAGTGTAGAAAGAATAGGAGGTTGATGTAATATGGAAGACACAATGATATTTTCAGTACACGAAGTTGCAAAAATGCTACATTCTAGTCCTAATTATGTGTATAAATTGATAAATAATGGTTATTTACCTGCAATAAAACTTGGAAGTGTTAAAGTATTAAAATCTACTTTGTTAAAGTTTCTAATTGAGAATGAGGGAAAGGACCTTTCCGATATAAATTGTATTAAAAAACTAGATGTTAGTTTATTAGATAAATCATAATGGCTAGTGTAGGAATTAAAAAAAGAGGAAAGGTATATCAATATCAATTTGAAATAGCACCTGTTAAAGGACAAAGAAAATGGATAACAAAGTCGGGTTTTAAAACAAAAGCAGAAGCACAAGAAGAAGGGAGTAAGGCATACACTGAATATTTAAACGCAGGTATGCCTTTTAAAGATTGCAATATTTCATATACTGATTATTTAGATTATTGGCTTGATAATTATTGTAAAATAAATTTAAAATATAACACAATACAAGCATATAAAAATATAATTAAAAATCATATAGTTCCAAAATTAGGTAAATATAGATTGTCTACAATTACAAGTGTGAAACTTAACACTTATATAACAGAAATATGTGAAGAAAATGATTTTGCTCCAACATATTTTAAAAATATATTAAAAGTTGTTAAGGGTTCTTTTCGTGACGCTTGTAATGTTTACGGCTTTATCAAATATAACCCTGCAAGAGATTTAAGATTACCAAGATTTGATAAAAAAAGAGAAGATGTAAAACATTTATATACACAAAAAGAAATAGATTTAATATTAAATAGATTTGCTGATAATGACACATTTACTTGTGTCTTTTTAACATCTTGTTATACCGGTATGAGAACTGGTGAGGTATGTGCATTAACTTGGGATGACATTGATCTTGAAAAGGGAATAATAAATATAGAGCATAATGTATATGATAAACCTAAAGATGATAAAGGAAGATGGTTTATAGGAACTACCAAGACTCAAACTGGAACAAGAAAAGTTCATATAAGTCAAACTTTAAAAATAGCATTACAAAATTATAAGAATAAACAAGACTATTTGAAAAAACTATATGGAAGAAAGTATATTTATTATAATCTTGAAGAAGTTGAAAATAAATATGGAAAAATAGTTGAGCATAGAATAGTTAGAGAAGAAATAAGTAATAAAGATAGCAAAAGATATAATTTGATTTTTACAAAAGAAAATGGAGCATATATAGGAACTGACATAACAAGGTATCCATATAAAATAATCCATAATGAGTTAGGAATAAAAAAATGTAGATTCTATGATTTAAGAGGAAGTTATGCAACCAAAATATTAAACAATGGTATAGAGATAAGAGATGTTGCTGATTTACTAGGTCACAAGAATATAGAAACAACAGAAAACTTTTATATTTCTAGCACAGAAAGTTCCAGAAAATATGCAACAGAATTATTTGATAATATATCAAAATCTGAAACAATAAATAAGATTATAGAATATAAAATTGAATCTCAGTAGTTTGACTAATCTTAATATATAGTATATAATTATAAACAGAAAAAACACAAATGTATGATTTTCTAATTCGCACAATTTATTGAACTTTGAAATATGGTATAATGATGGCAGTGAACGGATGTGGACGGTGTCCACAATTTGTCCACAGTAGAGAAATATTTATAATATAAATAGTACAGATAATACAAATAATATAGATGTTACCTAGTCTGGAAAAGCCTGAAATACAGGTAATATTATAAATACAAATAATACAGATAATATGGGAGTACAAAGTTCATGTGGAAGTGGGAAAAAGTATAAAAACTGTTGCGGAAAGTAGCATAAAATAAA
>CAZDPV010000059.1:0-4545 GCA_964507565.1 uncultured Clostridium sp. | reverse complement strand
TAACATAAATTACCAAATAAATCAATATAAAAATAAAAAAAATATGAATAAAATAAAAATATCAAAAAAACTTAAAAATAAAAAGTATGCTTGAAATCTAAAATATTGTCAAATAATTTTTAAATTAACATTGACAAATTGTTTTTGTTAGTAGATAATATAAATTATAAAATAAAATTCAATATGTAGTAATTTGAAATATAAAATTAAACAAATTAACATAGGAAATAAAATACTATAAATTAACGAAGGAGGAAATATAATAATGCCTTATGTATTTAACAAAATAACAGTTAGACCACAATTACCTAAAAAAATTGAAAAAATTTCAGAGATTGCCAACAATTTATGGTGGTCTTGGAATACAGAGTTTCTAAGACTATTCAAAAAAATAGATATTGATCTTTGGGAAAATTGTGAAAAAAATCCAGTAAAATTCCTAAAATTAGTATCTCAAGACAGATTAGAAAGTGCTGCAGAAAATCCTGAATTTTTAAAGGAATATGAAAAAAATGTCAATAATTTTGAAAATTATATAAATAGCAAAAATACATGGTTTTCAAAGAAATATCCAGATAACACCAATGACTTAATTGCATATTTTTCAGCAGAATATGGACTAGATCAAACGGTTGCAATATATGCGGGAGGACTTGGAATACTATCAGGAGATCATCTAAAATCGGCAAGTGATATGGGAATACCATTAGTCGGAGTTGGCCTTTTATATAAACATGGATATTTTAATCAAAAAATAGATGGAAATGGACAACAGGAAACAATTTACAGAGATGTAGATTTAAGCATGTTACCAATTACACCAGTAAAAGATGTAGAAGGAAAAGATTTACTAATTTATTTAAAATTTCCAGATAAAAAGTTATATTTAAAAGTATGGAAAATAAATATTGGAAGAATAAAACTATATTTATTAGATTCAGATATTGATGAAAATATAGATAAATATAAAGATATTACAACAACTCTTTATGGTGGAGACCAAGAAATGAGAATAAAACAAGAAATTGTTTTAGGAATGGGTGGAGTTAATTTGTTATATACTTTAGGTCTTAAACCAAGTGTATATCACATGAACGAAGGACATTCAGCATTCTTAACGTTAGAACTTATAAAAAATATAATGAAAAATAAGCAGGTATCATTTGAAATCGCTAAGGATATTGTTTCATCAATGACCGTTTTTACAACTCATACTCCAGTTCCAGCCGGAAATGACATTTTTCCAACAGGTTTGGTTGAAAAATATTTTAATGAGTACTGGAACAGACTAGGTCTAACAAAAGAAGAGTTTTTTAGACTTGGAATGAAAGCAGATGATAAACTAGAAAACGGATTTAATATGGGAATACTAGCTCTTAAAATAGCAGGAAAGAAAAATGGTGTAAGTAAATTACATGGAGCCGTTTCAAGAGAACTATTTGGTGATGTATGGCAAGAAATTCCTTCAAATGAAGCACCAATTGAACATGTAACAAATGGTATTCATACGTGTTCTTGGCTTGCTCCAAAGATGAAAGATTTGTTTAATGAATATTTAAAACCATATTGGCAGGATAATATCCAAAATGATGAAACATGGAAAGAAATTGAAAAAATTCCTAATGAGGAATTATGGGCTGTTCATCAAGCAAGAAAAGAAAAGTTACTAAAAATGGTAAAAGACTCAACTATTGACAGATTAAGAAGATATAATTACAGCTATGATGATATAGAACAAATGGTTGGAAAATTAGACCCTAATATTCTAACTATTGGATTTGCACGTAGATTTGCAACATATAAAAGAGCAACTCTTATTTTTAGAGATTTAGAAAGAATTACAAAGATATTTAATGAAAAAGACAAGCCAATACAAATTATTTTTGCAGGTAAAGCTCATCCACAGGATAAAGAAGGTCAAGGACTAATAAAATATATACATGAGCTTTCATTAAAACCACAATTTAAGGGAAAAATATTTATTCTTGAAAATTATAATATAGGTATGTCTAGATACTTAGTTTCAGGAGTTGATGTATGGCTTAATAACCCACGTAGACCTTTAGAAGCATCAGGGACAAGCGGGCAAAAAGCTGCAGTTAACGGTGTTATAAACTTTAGCGTACTAGATGGTTGGTGGGCTGAAGGATATAATCAAAAAAATGGGTGGACAATAGGAACTAATGCAGAATACAAAAATTATGAGGAACAAGATGATGCAGATTCAAGTAGTATGTATGATACGCTAGAAGATAAAATTATTCCTATGTATTACAGAAAAAATGAAAATGGATATTCAGATGAGTGGCTTACAATTATGAAAAATAACATAATTTCCAATGCAGGAAGGTTTAGTACATCAAGAATGCTTCAAGACTATACAAATCAAATGTATATGCCATTATGTAACTTAAACAAAAAATATTATGGAGACTTAAATAGTGTTGCAGAATTTGACGAATGGAAAAATAATATAAAAAAGCAATTTAATAATATAGAAATCACCCAAAGTAAAGAAAACTATAATGATATAACGATAGATGCAGGAAATAAAATTACAGTGGGCTGTGAGGTAAAATTACCAAGCGAACTTATACATGTAAACTCAATCGATGCACAAGTATATTATGGAAAAATTACTGACAATGGAGTAGTCGATGATATTCAAATTACAACAATGAATTTGGATGGAGAAGAAAATAGTTTTTATAAATTTTCAGCAAGAATTGAATTAAAAACTGGTGGAGAATATGGTTATACATTTAGAGTAATACCAAAAAACAAAATGATATTAAATCCAATGAACTTAAATTTAATTAAATGGATAACAGAATAAATATCACAAAGTTGGCAAAAAAGAGTTTGAAATAGACACTATATATAAAAATATAATAAATAATACTTATATTTATGCATAAAGTTTTGACAAAAAGATTAAAATGTGTTTAAAACTGTTGAAATTAGGGAAATATAATGGTATAATAAATACTGTGCTAAAAAAGGGAGGAATAAAAATGAAAGATTTTAGAAAGACAAAAATTATAGGAACAATAGGACCTGCTAGTGAAAGCGAAGAAATGCTAACAAACCTAATGAATGCTGGTTTAAACATTTGCAGAATAAACTTCTCACATGGTGGATATGAAGAGAATGCAACAAAAATTGCAACAATTAAAAAAGTAAGAAAAGCTTTAAATAGACCAGTTGCAATGGCTCTTGATACAAAAGGACCTGAAATAAGAACAGGAAAATTAGAATCAGGAGATGAAAAAGTTACAATAGAGGAAGGACAAGAATTTACATTTGTATATGATGATATAATAGGAAACAATACAAAAACAACAGTAAGTTACAAAAACTTATATCAAGATGTAAAACCTGGATCTACAATGTTAGTTGATGATGGAGCTATTGAATTTGAAGTTAAAGAAATAAAAAATAGGGACATTATTTGTGTTGCTAAAAACACTGGTAGATTAGGATCAAGAAAAACAATGAACTTACCAGGTGTTAAACTTGAACTACCAGCATTAGCAGAAAAAGATATTGATGATATAACAAAAGGAGTAGGAGCAGGATTTGATTATATATTTGCTTCATTTGTTAGAAGAGCAGATGATGTTAAACAAATAAGAAAATTATTAGATGATAATGGTGGACAAAGAATAGGTATCATATCAAAAATTGAAAGCCAAGAAGGAATAGATAATTTTGAAGAAATATTAGCTCTAACTGATGGTATAATGGTAGCCCGTGGAGATATGGGTGTTGAAATACCAATGGAACAAGTTCCAATAGTACAAAAGCATTTCATAAAGAGATGTAATGAAGTTGGAAAACCAGTTATAACAGCAACACAAATGTTAGAATCAATGACATCAAGCCCAAGACCAACAAGAGCAGAAGTATCAGATGTTGCAAATGCAGTTTACGATTTAACAGGATGTATAATGCTTTCAGGAGAATGTGCAATGGGAAAATATCCAGTAGAATGTGTTAAAGATATGGTTAAAATATCTAAGGCAATAGAAGGAGACTTAAACTACTGGAAGAGATTTGATGCTAAGGGAGATACAGCTGATAAGGATAATCTAAAGGCAAATATAGCTTATACTGCATGCGTAACTGCTAAAGACGTTGAAGCTAATGCAATAGTTGCTTATACACATAGTGGAGAAACAGCTAATTTATTATCAGGGTTTAGACCAGCCTGCCCAATAATTGCAATTACTGATGATGAAAAAACATTTAATAAATTATCATTAGATCAAAACGTAATGCCAATATTAGTTGAAGGAGAATCTAGTATTGATAATACAATAGGAAAAGGAATAGCAAATCTTGAAAAAGATGGAATCCTTGAAAAAGGAGATAAAATTGTTATCGCTGGAGGAAACAAAATTCTTCCAAATGAAAAAGCAAGCCAAGTTATTGGTGGAATAATGAGAATATAGTTAACTTAATAATTATAAAAAACACTTTAGTTCATAAAAACTAAAGTGCTTTTTTTATTTTGTAACAAAAAAAATTGGTAGTCATAAAATG
>CAZDPV010000058.1:0-4716 GCA_964507565.1 uncultured Clostridium sp. | reverse complement strand
CATTTTTATTGCTTTTTATACTTTAATATTTAATAGTTTTGTCTTATATCTTTAAGCAAGTTCCACATTCCTTTTTCTTCTGGTAAATCTGTAAATGTCATCTCCTCTTTAGTGGTTGGATGAGTTATTGTAAGCTTGTAAGCCCATAAGCAAATCTGAGTCCCAGCACCCCTTCCATGATATTTATTATCTCCATAAATTGCATGCATTCTGCTAGAAAGTTGAACTCTAATTTGATGATGTCTTCCAGTATGTAGGTCAATTTTTAGGACTGATAAGTTTTCTTCTTTGTCATATTTTAGAACTTCATAATCAAGCTCTGCAAGTTTTGCATTTGGTTTGTTTTCTCTAACAACATAACTTGTATTAGCTTTCTCATCTTTCCATAAATAATCTTTAAAAGTCCCCTTATTAGCTTCCATTTTTCCATTAGCAATAACTAAATAAGTCTTCTTAAAAGTTTTGTTTCTCACTTCCTCACTAAGCCTCGAAGCAGCCTTTGAAGTTTTAGCAAAAACCATTACACCTCCGACTGGTCTATCAAGTCTATGAACTAATCCTAAATATACATTACCCGGTTTATTATATTTTTCCTTTAAATACTCTTTTATAATTGTGAGCATATCCCTATCTCCGGTTTTATCTCCCTGAGATGGAATGTTAACAGGCTTTTCAACTACAATTATGTGATTATCTTCATATATTACTTTCATTTATCTCTATTCTTTCTATATATTTTTTTAAAAACTATTCTTCCCATCTGCCATAAATTCCACAAGGTAATATTAGTTTTGAATTTGTCATAGGCAGTCCAACTTCTCCACTTGAAAACTTGCCAACATTTTTTCTTGCTTTAGCATTATTGTCATATTCACTATTGTTTGATACTTTATCATTCATATTTATTCTTAGTAAATTCTCTAATACTTTGCTAGAAATACCTGTAGTATAAGAATTTATTAAGAAAAACAATGGTTTTTCTGATAATACTTGCATACACAATTTTATTAAGTCAGCAATATTATCTTCAAATTTCCATATCTCTCCATTTGTTCCTCTTCCATAAGATGGTGGATCCATTATAATTCCATCATATTTATTTCCTCTGCGAATTTCTCTGTTTACAAATTTCACTACATCGTCAATTAAATATCTTACTGGTTTATCCTGCAGACCTGATGCTACAACATTTTCTTTTGCCCATTCTACCATTCCTTTGGAACTATCAACATGGCAAACTGAAGCCCCTGCTGATAAGCAAGCAACTGTGGCGCCTCCTGTATATGCGAATAAATTTAGAACCTTAATAGGTCTATTTGCATTTTCTATTTTATTTATCATCCAATCCCAATTAACTGCTTGTTCTGGAAATAATCCCGTATGTTTAAATCCCATCGGTTTTATATTAAACGTCAAGTTTTTATATTTTACTTGCCATGACTTTGGAAGTTGTTTTTTATAGTTCCATGCACCTCCTCCAGTTGAACTTCTTTCATATCTAGCATCTGCACTGTCCCATTTTTTAGGAAAGCTTTTCTCCTTCCATATTATCTGTGGGTCTGGTCTAATAAGCTCTATAGAATTCCATCTTTCAAGTTTTTCTCCATTTGCCATATCTAATATTTCATAATCATTCCAATCGTTTGCTATTTCCATCATTTTTACTCTTTCATTTTTATTTTTATATTTATTATTTTACCATAAAATTACCTTTATTTCAATGTTTCTAGTACATAATAAAGTTCTTACTAAATTACATATTAAGTATCTTTTTTCAGCATTTTAAGCTATTTGTTTTATAGTGCACTTAATAGCATTACAAAATTATAAATCATAACTCCCAATACAACTTGTACTATAATAGCACACATTACACTTCCTGTAAAAATCTTTTTTCTCATTTATTCCTCCGTAAATATATTTTGCCAATTTTAAATTAGCTATAATAAATATATTCACAAAATTATAATTTATGAAATAATTCGTACACCTAAAATCTACTTATTTTGCTATATTATTGCATAACTAATCACATCTTAACTTTCCAAGCTCTTTTTAATTTTTATTGCTAATTCCTCATTTATTCCCTTAACCTTAATTAAGTCTTCTATTTTAGCTTTTTTTATATTCTCAATACTTTCAAATTTCTTTAGCAATTCCACCTTTTTTACTGTACCTATTCCTGAAATTTCATCTAGTTTAGATTTAGTCATTGACTTATCTCTCAAAAACTTATGGTATCCAATAGCTGTATCATGCACTGTATTTTGAAAATTTGTTATCAGATTAAACATATCTTCTGAAATTTCAATTTCATTTCTATTTTCATCCATCAAAGCTCTAGTTTGGTGCTTGTCATTTTTAACCATTCCAAATACTTGAATATCCAAATGTTTTCCACATTCTTTTTCGATGTTACTAATAGCTTGTTTTGTTGCCTTTATTTGTGTGATGCCACCATCTGCTAAAATTAAATCTGGCAAACTTCCAAATCCGGAATCTTTACCATACTTTTCTCTAACCTCTGCTTTTAAGCTATTTATTATTATTTCATTTTGTTTTTCTATATTATCTTTATTTTCATCTAATTCAATTGAATGTCTAAGTCTTCTAGTAATGACTTCTTCCATACATTTAGGGTCATCTTGTCCATATACAGTTTTAATTTTAAATCTTCTAGATAGATTCTTTTTTATCATTCCATCTATCATAACACACATTCCGGCAACAGTGTATTCACCTGAAATATTGGAAATATCAAAAGCTTCGATTTTTCTAGGAAGCTTACTTAATTTTAAAACATCTTTCATTTCAACAATAATATTTTTATTAGCTTTTTCTTTGTTTTCTAGCGTTATTCTAGCGTTATTTTCCGCCATTTCGACTAATTTAATTTTTTCTCCTTTTTGAGGAACTTTTATTTCAACTTTTCTATCTGCCATTTTAGTTAGCCAAATTTCATAAAGTTCTCTGTCTTCAAAAGCTTCTCTGCACATTATTTTATTTGGAAAGAAACTTTTTCCAGTATAATATCTTTCAATAAATTCAGAAATTATATCTTTATCCTCTTCATCATTTAATCCTTTAAAGAAAAAATTATCTCTTCCTATCATTTTACTATTTCTTATATAAAATATTTCTATACATATTTCCTGATTATTTCTTGCTAGCCCTATTACATCAATATCATTATCAGATATATTAGAAACCTTTTGCCTTTGAGAAATTCTTTGTGTTGCTAGTAGTTCGTCTCTTAATAAAGCTGCCTTTTCAAATTCAAGATTTTTTGATGCCTGCTCCATTTCCATTTTTAGTTCTCTCTCTGCTACTTCTGTTCTTCCGTCCAATATTGAAACAATCTGATTTATTTGTTTTCTATATTCTTCTTTAGATATATATCCCATACATGGTCCACTGCATTTCTTTATATGATAATTTAAACACGCTCTATCTTTATATTTAAATGATTTGCACTGTCTTATTTTGAATTTAGACTTTATAAATTCAACCATTTCTTTTGCAGCTCCTGGATTTGCATAAGGTCCAAAATATCTAGCACCATCATTTAAAATTCTTCTTGTGATATATACATCTGGAAAATCATCTCCTACGTTTATTTTTATATATGGATATGTTTTTCCATCTTTCAAAAGTACATTAAATTTAGGCATATTCTTTTTTATAAGATTACATTCTAAAATAAGAGCTTCTGCTTCACTGTCACAAACTATATATTCAAAATGGTCTATTAGTGAGACCATATTTAATATTCTTTGAGTTTTTTTAGTTTTTCTGAAATATGAAGTTACCCTTCTCTTTAGTGATATTGCTTTACCTACGTATATTATTTTATCATTTTTGTCATGCATAATATATACGCCCGGTTTTTGTGGTAATTTTTTTAATTCTTGATTTATATTAAACATACATTTTTCCTTTTTATTTTTATATTATTATATCAAAATTATTTTTGTTTATCAATACATAAATAATTGGCAAAAGCCCTTATTAAAGGGCTTTTGCTTTTGGTATACTAAAATTGTTAATTGCTCTTTCGGCTTTTATGCTGTTACTTTTTTCCAAAGTGATCTTGAATTGATCGTACAAAAGCACTTTGCCTCGGCGGGTCATCATAGCTATAAATAAATACAGCCCTATCTTTAAAGAAAGAAAACTTCTTTTTAAATTCTACTCCTTGGTCTTGTGCTTTCTCCTTGAGCATTCTTAATACTTCTTTAAACAAGATATGCGTCATTTGGACATCCAAATCATTGTGGTAGAGAAAAAATACTGGATAATCTGGGTCTATATCGGACTTTCTCCACACGGTTGTAAAATCGGATCTTTTACCGTGTTTTAGCATTAACTTAATCTGATTGTTATCATCAAGATCTTCATTGCAAAATGCCTCGCTGATGCCTGTCCATATTTCATTTGCAATTTTGTTTTCAAATATGATTGTTTTATTTTGCATTTCTTGGTTCTTCCGATATTGCTCCATTTCCTGGTCGCCTAGAACTGTTTTAAACTTTTGATCTAACTCCTCTCTAAGATTTCTATTAGAACATTGTTCCTCCAATTTTAGCATCTCCTTTTTTTTATTTTGGAACTGGCTTTATTATAGCAAATTTATAGTCAAAAGTCAATTTATGTAAATTAAATAGATAGTATAAATTTTTTGTAGGACATCTTTTTATAAAATCCTGAAAGTGTTTT
>CAZDPV010000057.1:0-4744 GCA_964507565.1 uncultured Clostridium sp. | reverse complement strand
TATGGAACTGATTAGCAATCAGTCGTTTGATGATTTCCCAAAGACTGTGGGGTTCGAGGAAAAATAACAGTTACTAAAAATTTAAGATTAAAAATATAAAACCAAAGTATTATTAAATGCTTTGGTTTTCTACATATTAAGGAGGAAAAATTATGAAAAATAAAAAATATAAGGTAACTATAAAAATGAAATTTGAAACTTCATTTCCACATTCACAGACAAGTGCTTTAAAAGCAAAAGAAGATGTAATAAAGGTATATAAAGACATAATATCAAATGACGAAAAATTAAAAAATTTATTTGAATTACCACCACACATTATTTGTAGAGCAAAAATTTATGATGGAAGACAAGATTAAAAGGGGAAATGTATTTATTGCTGATTTAAGTCCAACAATTGGTAGTGAACAATTTGGAAAAAGACCCGTGGTAATTCTTTCTAATAATTTAAGTAATAAATACAGCCCTACAATTTTAATAGCACCATTAACAAAAGTAATTAAAAAAGAAATATTGCCTACACATATATTTATAGAGAAAAATGAATTTTTAAAATATGATTCATTAATATTATTAGAGCAATTAAGAACGATAGATAAATCAAGATTAACTTATTATAAAGGAATATTACCAAGAACTATAATGAATAGAATTAATATAGGTTTGATTGATATAGAGCAAATAGATATAATTTCATATCTAAAAAGTTTAGGAGTTGGAGATGATTATGAAAAGAAAAATAAATTATATTGTGACTATTATAGCAGATAAGTATAAACAAGAATTTCAAGTAATTGCTTATAATAGAAAAGAAGCAGAGGACATTGTAGATAATGTCCTTTTAGAATGCTCTTGTTTTAACTTTCAAAATAAAAATCAATATAGATTAGAAATAAGAAAGAAAAAAAGAAAGGAATAATATATGAATATTGAAGAATTAAAAGAAAAATTAAATAAATGTAAAAGTTTAGAATTTACAGATGTAGATATAAATGATCTAGAAGATATTAATAATATAAATTTTAGCAAAAAACAGAGTAGTAATGAAAAAATATTGGATTTTATTAAAAGCTCTAATAATCCATATATGTTCAAATGTAATGGAAAAATAGTAAAAATAGAATTTGCTAATAATAATAATATATTAGCAAGCAACTCTTTGGAAAGTTCTATAAAACAAATATATCAATAAGTCAAATGTACAAATCATAATTTTGTACAAATGCAAATAATATCTCTTCCTTATAAAATTAAAGCAAATTAGAAAAGGAGAGATGTTAGAATGCCTAGAAAAATAAAAAAAACTAAAACTGAAAAAAAGATATGGAAAGTTGGTATATATTGTAGATTATCTTCTGATGATGGAGATAACGCTGAATCAGATAGTATATCTAATCAAAAAGAAATAATAGAATTCTTTTTGAAGAAAGAGGAAAATATAGAAATAATTGATTGCTATAAAGATGATGGATTTTCTGGTACAACATTTAATAGACCTGATTTTAAAAGAATGTTTAATGCTTTAACAAATGGAGATATAAATACCATCATAGTTAAAGACCTTTCAAGATTTGGAAGAAATTATATTGAAGTTGGCAATTATATTGAGCAAATATTTCCGTTATATAATGTCAGATTTATTGCTATTAATGATAATATTGATAGTTATAAAGACCCTAAATCAATAAATAATGTAATAGTACCATTTAAGAACTTATTAAATGATGAATATGCTAGAGATATTTCAAATAAAGTAAGAAGTGTACTTATGACAAAATCTTTAAATGGAGAATGGGTTGGAGGTACTTGCCCTTATGGATATAAAAAAAATCCTAATAATATTCATCAATTAATTATTGATAAGGATGAAGAACCAGTAGTTAAAAAAATATTTAAAATGGCTGTTGATGGTTATGGACATATTAGAATTGCAAAATTTTTAAATGACAATGGAATATTATGTAGGAAAGAAGTTCAAAGGAGAAAAAAATATAATCTAGGAATGAATGCAGAAGATGATGAGATAAAATATCATTGGAGTACTTCTACAATTGGTAAAATGGTTACAAGTGAAATATATATAGGAAATCTAGTATGGAATAGAACAAGTTCAGTTAGTTATAAAAATCATAAACAAATATATAACAAGAAAAGTGATTGGGTTGTAGTTGAATCAACTCACGAAGCAATTATTAGCAACGAAGATTTTAATACAATACAAGAAATAATAAAAACTAGAAATGTAAATAAGAAAAAGCCAGATAAATTAACAATATACAAATATAAAATAAAATGTGCAGATTGTGGTAGGGCAATGTGTAAAATAGAAGATACAAGAGAGGGACATTTTTGTTCAAACTTTTATTGTAGAAATTATAAAACCATTTCAAGTAAATGTACACCACATAAAATTAGAACAAGTGATTTAGATAAAATTGTTATAGAAAGCATTATAATGCAAATTAAATTAGTATTAAATATAGAAAAGACTATAAAAAAAGTTAAGGATAAAAAAGATTTAAGTAATAAATCTGAATATGAATACAAAATTAATAAATTAATAAATGATATTGAAAAAATAAAAAAATTAAAAAAAATATCTTATGAAGATTGGAAACTAGAAAAAATAACAAAAGATGATTTCTTAAATTATTCAAAAGATTATGAAGAAAGCATTAATAATTTTAATAATGAAATAAAGATTTATCAAGAAAAGATTGAAGGCAGTTTAAAGGATTTAAAAGACGAAGAATATTGGATAGAACATTTTAGAAGAAACAAAAAAGTAAAAGCATTAAATAGAGAAGTAATTGATGAGCTAATTGATTGTATTTATGTCCATGAAGGTGGAAATGTTACGATACGATTTAAGTATCAAGACGAATATGAAAGAGTTTTAAGAAGTATAAATAAAGAAATGGAGGTAACATTATGAAAAAATGGAAAGTAGCAGCCTATTTGAGATTGTCTTCTGATGATGGAGATAAGATGGAATCAAATAGTATAGGTAATCAAAGAAGTATAATAAAACAATATGTTACTAATAATAAGGAAATAGAAAATGTTAAATATTATACTGATGATGGTTTCTCTGGTACAACTTTTGATAGACCTGATTTTAAAAATCTTATTAATGATATAGAATGTGAAAGAATAAATTGTATTATTGTAAAAGACTTATCAAGATTAGGAAGAAACTATATTGAAGTTGGAAAATATATGGAAGACTTCTTTCCAAAATATAATGTTAGGTTTATTGCTATTAATGACAATATTGATAGTTATGAGGATCCTAAATCAATAAATAGTGTAATAGTTCCTTTTAAGAATTTAATGAATGATGAATATGCTAGAGATATTTCAAATAAAGTAAGAAGTGTTTTAGATAATAAGAAGATTAATGGACAATTCATTGGTTCAACAGCTCCTTACGGTTATATAAGAGACCCTGATGATAAACATAAATTTATTATTGATACTAAATCAGCAAGAATTGTTAAAAAAATATTTAAAATGATTTTAGATGGTAGTAGTAGAAAAGAGGTTGCAATAGAATTAAATGCTTTAGGAGTTTTACCTCCAGCTTTATACAAAACAGAAGAAGCAAAATATAATTATAAAATAAAAGAAAATATGAAAGTATGGAATAATAAAAAAATAGATAAAATCTTGAAAAATGAATCTTATATAGGAAATCTTGTTCAAGGGAAAAGAAGAAAAGTAAGTCATAAGATTCATAAAACTCTTGATGTAGCAGAAGATGAATGGGTTATAATTCCAAATCATCATAGAGCAATTATTGATAAAGAAGATTTTTATAAAGTACAAGATATTATATACGATAGAAATATAAGAATAAAAAAAGATAATAAATTAGATATTTTTTCTGGACATTTAAGTTGTAATGAATGTGGAAATAGTTTGATTCTAAGAAAGTCGAAAGGACATGAGTACTATTATTGTTCATCATATATTAAAAAAAAGGGATGTTCTAGTCATGGATGTAAAAAAACAGAAATTAAAAAAAATGTTTTAGATACAATAAACAATTATAAAAAATTAATAAGTGATATTGATTATAAAATAGATGAAATATTAAATAATAAGGAAATAAACTATGATTTAGAAATTATAAATAATAAAATTAAGGATTATGAAGAAAAATTACAAAAATATATTTTGCTTCGTAATTCAATTAAAGATGACCTGAAAGATAAATTTATTGATGAAAATGAATTCTGGGAATATAACAATGAATATAGTAAAGAGATTAATAAGATAAAAGAAGAAATATCTAAATTAGAGAAGAAAGTTGAAACGAATTGCTTTAAATCTACAGAGAATAAAGAATGGATTAAAAGATTTTCTGATGAAAATAAAATTGAAGAAATTAATAAAAAAATAATAGATGAATTAATTGAAGATATTATTATAGATAAGAATAAGAATATAAAGATAGTTTTTAAGTATCAAGATAAATATTTTGAGGCACTTGACTTTATAAATCGTAACAAATGTGATATAATCTAATGGAATTTACACAAAACTTTAAATAATAATTAACTAATAAATTTGTAAATTAAATAAAAGGAGAGATTTTATATGGCGAAAAATATGTATCAAAAAAGAGAAGAACGAAAAAGTAAAAAAATGAATGATGATGGAAAAAGTTTTTCTAATGTCTCCATTAACTGGTATCCAGGACACATGGCAAAAACTAAAAAGCAAATAATTGAAGACTTAA
>CAZDPV010000056.1:0-5247 GCA_964507565.1 uncultured Clostridium sp. | reverse complement strand
CATAATTTTATAATGCTTTTTTTGTAATTTTAATTATGATTTTTAATAAGCTCAATTGCCCTACTGCTTAATTTTTGGTATTTTAATTTTTTATCTTTAATGTTTTCTTTAAGTGGAGGTAATATTCCATAATTTGCATTCATTGGTTCAAAATTTTTATTTGGAGTAGAAATATATTTTGCTAATGCTCCTATCATTGTTTCATCACTAAATATTATTTTTTCTTCTTCAACATTATCCCCACCATAAATTTTTTCATTTACTATTTTTGATAAGTATTTATTTGCAGCATTTAGTCCAGCAATCATTCCAGATGAGATTGATTCCACATAGCCTTCAACACCAGTTATTTGTCCTGCAAAGTAAATATTACTAGATTGATTTTCAGATTTTATATCTCTATTTATATCATTACAATTTTCAAAATCATTCTGACCTTTTTTTGCTTTCAAATTATGCATTTTCAGATTATATGTATTGTCCAATAATTTTGATGAATTTATAAAAGTATTTCTATGCATTACACCATATTTTACAAATTCTGCATTTTCAAGTCCTGGAATCATTGAAAACACCCTTTTTTGTTCTCCAAATTTTAAGTTTGTTTGAAATCCTACTATGTTATACAAACTTGCTTCTGCATTATCTTGCCTTAGTTGTATTATTGCATAAGGTCTTTTTCCTGTTCGTGGATCATCAAATCCAACTGGCTTAAGCGGTCCAAATCTTAATGTATCTATTCCTCTTTTTGCCATTACTTCAACAGGCATGCATCCTTCAAAAATTTCTCTTTTTTCAAAATCGTGTAGTACTACAACATCAGCATTTACAAGTTCATTATAGAATTTTTCATATTCCTCTTTATTCATTGGAAGGTTTATATAACTATTATTCTTTATATTTTCAGTGTTTTCTTCATTTGCACTGCTACATATATTTTTTTGTTTCAACCTATCAAGTTCATTATTATTATACTGGTCAATTCTTTTATGCCATTCTTCTAAAGTTTCATCTTTGCCCTTCTCTTGGTCATATCTATTTCCATAAAATGCAATGCTAAAATCGATGCTATCTTTTTCAATAATTGGAGCTTCTGCATCATAAAAGTGTAATCCATCTGTCCCGGTTAGATTTTGTATTCCTTTTGATAATGAGTCGGAGGTTAGCGGACCTGTTGCAATTATTACAATTCCATCCTCTAATAAGTCTTCAAAAAATATAACATCTTGGTTTTCTTTCAAATCTATATCTGTTTTTTCATTATTGCTCTTGTTATTATTATAACCTTCACTATTATTGCTATTTTGGTAATTACAGTCATCAAACTTACTTCTAATTTCTTTTCTAATTACTTCAATTAATGGATTATTTTCTATTTCTTTAGTAACTTTTTTAGAGAATTCCTCTCTATCTACTGCTAAAGCTTGACCAGCTGGAACATTAGTCTCATCTGCAATTTTAATTAGCAATGAATCTAATGTTCGTAATTCCTCTTTCAAAAGTCCACATGCATTTGTCATTAAATTAGATTTAAAAGAATTGCTACATACAATTTCAGCTAGGTCCTTATTTGAATGCGCTGGTGAAAACTTATCAGGTTTCATCTCATATAGTTTTACCTTTATTCCTTTTTTAGCAATTTGATAGGCCGCTTCGCATCCAGCCAATCCACCACCTATTATTGTTATATAGTCTTTCATTTTTTCTCCGTTCTAATTTTTCATTATCAAAAATTATTTTATTCAAACAAATTCATTATCTCATCCTTGCTTAATTTATTTATAAATGTTTCTTTTGTTGAAAGCATGTCGTCAGCAAGTTTTGCTTTCTTTTCCTGTAAATTATATATTTTTTCTTCTATTGAATTTTTCGTTATTAACTTATATACTTGAACATTTCTTTTTTGTCCTATTCTATAAGTTCTATCTGTTGCCTGATTTTCAGCAGACAAATTCCACCATGGATCATAATGGATTACCATATCTGCTCCAATTAGATTTAGACCTGTTCCTCCTGCTTTAAGAGAAATTAGAAATACTTTTATATCATCTTCTTTATTAAATTTATTTACCAAATCCATTCTGTCTTCTACTTTTGTTTGTCCAGTTAATTTAAAATATTTAATATTTTGTTTTTTTAGTTCTTCTTCTATATACCAAAACATCGAAGAATATCCTGAGAACAGTAGTATTTTGTGTCCTCCATCTACTGCGTCTTTTATAATTTCCATGCACTGATTTAGTTTGCTACTTTCTCCTTCATAATTGTCTATAAATAATCCAGGATGACAACATATTTGCCTTAATCTCATAAGTAATGCCAATATTTTTATTTGACTATTTGCAATTCCATTTTCTTCAATTTCTTCTTTTGCTTCTTTTTTTGCTTTTTGCATAAATGAAAGATATATTTTAAGCTGTTCATCAGCCATTTCATTATTAAGAACTGTAATTGTTTTTTCTGGAAGTTCTGTTAGTACCTTTTCTTTGACCCTTCTAAGGACAAACGGTTCTATCATTGCTTTTAATTTTGACATTGCACTTTGATCTTGGTCTTTTACTATTGGTGTTTCGTATTGTATCTTAAATTTATTGTAAGAGAATAAATATCCTGGCATTATAAAATCAAAAATTGACCATAGTTCTGAAAGAGAATTTTCTATTGGTGTTCCAGTTAACGCATATCTAGTTGTTGCATTTATCTCCTTTATTACTCTAGCATTTTTTGTGTTATTATTTTTAATGTATTGTGCTTCATCTGCGATTATAAATCTAAATGTATAATTCTTCTGCTTGTAAATATCTATGTCTCTTTTTAGTAAATCATACGACGTTATTGCTATATCATAATCTCTTATTTTGTCTATCAAGTTTGCTCTTTCTTCGGAGCTTCCTGATATTACTTCGGTTTTAATTGTCGGAGTAAATTTTTGAGCTTCTTCTTTCCAATTTAAGGATAAAGAACTTGGGCATACTACCAATATTGGTTTTCTTTCTGATTCCTTTGTATTTTCTAAATATGCCATTATTACTGCTAATACCTGAATTGTTTTTCCTAATCCCATATCGTCAGCTAAAATTCCACCTAGTCTATATTCATCTAGTGTTTCTAGCCAATCAAAGCCAACTTGTTGATATTCTCTTAAATCTGCTTTTAACTTTTTAGGAAGAATATATTTATCAGATATTTGTCTGTTATATACATCATCAATTAAATCCTTGTATGTTTCCCCTTGTTTTACAACTATATCATTTTGCTTTAGTATTTTGTCTAAGTATAAACTTCTGTACACTGGAAGTTTAATATTTTTGCTTTCCAATTCTTTAAAATCCAAATTTGATGCTTCTACTATTTTCTCGATTGTTTCCAAAGATGTATTATTTTCTAGATCTACAAATTCTCCATTTTTTAATCTGTGAAATTTTTTCTTCATTTTGTATTTTTTCATTATTTCTTCTAGTTCTGATTTTTCAAAATCAATTCCAGATAAGTCTATGTTTAGTAAATTATTTTCTATTTTTACTCCTACTGAGCTTATTTTAGGTGTAACTATTTGCCTTTTTTTAAATTCTTCTGTCGCAAGAACATCAAATTTTTCTATGTATTGTTCTATTCCTGTTTTTAGAAATTCATAAATTTTTTCTTCATTTGCTAATATAAGTTTATTATTATTTGCATCGTACATGAATCCGGAATTTTTGAACATATCTAGTGCCTTTGACTCTTCTATTGCATTTCTTGGAATTTTTTCTTTGATTTCAATGAATGGGCAAAATTCTAAATCGTTATACTTAAATTTGATATCTGCAGTTACAAAATTACTTTTATCATAATCTAAAAATACTTTTACCTTTAGTTCTTTAGGCATATATAATTGTAGTTCTTCTTGGTCTATATCTTGCATTGATATTCTATGCTTCATTTCTGGAACAATCAAAGAGTAAAAATCTGCAAATTCATCTTTTTTGAAAGGTATTTCTTTTGTAAAGTTGACTTTAAATATATTTAAAAGTTTTAAAACTGTTTTTTCAAACTCTTTTGAACATTTATATAATTTATTTTTTTGTATAAAATATATATAGTTTTTTCCTCTTATAACTGAATATTCAAATATATCAGTGTCTGTTGTTAAAATATAGTCTTGTTTGTCATTACTTTTAATTTTGAAATTTATTTCAGGTTCGTTATCCACAAATTGTACTCTTTCTGTGGTATATTCTGTTTCAAACTCTATAGAGTTTCCTTTTATAACATTAAAAAAATCGTCCATTCCTGAATTTGATAATGTGATATATGAATTATTTAATAAACTTGTATAATACTTATCTGCACTCTCATTTGCATACTTTATTATTTCTCCATATTTCATTGCAAAATCTAGTAATCGTATACTTTCTTTTTCAAATGCTTCTCTAGAATGTATAAATTCTAGTTTTAATCCATATTTATAATTTTCGTTGTTTTGCATTCTATCATAAAAATCCGGAATATTTTTAATCTTATACATTTGCTTGTTTCCAATTTTAAATTCTACTTTTATATTTTTAGAATTATAATTATAAATTACTTTTGCTTCAAGTCTTACATCTCCGATTGCCTTTAGTTTAATTTGTTCTGTATTTTGCTCTTCTTCATAAAAAGAACTTATCATTTGTCTATAAATTCTATATTTTTCGTCTGCCTTATTATTTTTGTTTTTGGCTTGTGTGTTTGATTTAAATATTGTTTCTTCATATTTATTTTCTTCGTTAAATCCTTGCAGAAATTGCGGTGTTTTTTTTGCAAAGTCTATAGCTGTTGCTAAAATATGTTTACACGTTCCATAAGTAGATTCATAATCTGGACAAGTGCACGTAACATTTGATATTTCTCCATTTTGTACTTCTATATACGTGTTGTAATTTCCATGGTTTCCATCTACAACTGAGTGAATTGAAAATTCTTCTGGATTTTCATAATTACATTTTGTTATAGCAACTTTTCCGCTTGATGCTATTTCATTAGCTTTTTTTACTCTGCTGTCTGTTGAAGAATTCTTTAGTTCATCCAATATTTTACTACTTATAATCACGAATCTATCCCTCCGTCTAGTTTACTACTGAGTGCATAATTAAACGTCTTTAACCTAGTTATTTATTATATACCACTTTATATTTTTTTACAAGTGATTTTTTGATTTTTTGATGGCAATTCTGTATAAGTGTCAATGATGTGAAACAAAAATATATAAAAATTAAATCTATATAA
>CAZDPV010000055.1:4077-5984 GCA_964507565.1 uncultured Clostridium sp. | reverse complement strand
TATTGTACTTTTAAAATACTTGTGATATTATTTAAATATGAAAAAACAAAAGTAATAAGAGGTAAACAGAATGACAAACTTTAAAAGCCTTGGGGCTGTACACACACACACACACACACACACACACACACAAGTAATTTAATAAAAAAATCAAATATAAACATAGGTATGAGGCTATGTATTTTAGTGTATTCTAAAATGCATGGCTTTTTATGCATGTAAAAATAAGTTTTTAATATAGTTTACTTCATTTCAAAAATTTTTAAGTAATAAAAAACAAAGGAGGGATGAATTTTGAAAAAATATCGAGGAAAAGATCCGTAGAAACAACGTAATATAATAAGAAAGTTAAAAATCTTACAAACAATATAGGAGGAAAGAAAAACATGGAAAGAAAAAATCAAATATGGATATGGGTATTAGTAGGAGCAATAATAATAGGAACAATAATAATTATAGCTGTAAAAGGTAATACAAAAGCAAATAACGGTAGTTCCGAAATAAAGCTAACAAACGAAGAAAACTCAAAAACACTAATAGACGGAACAAAAGTAAATACAAGTGAAATGTTAAAGAAAACAAAGTATGTAAATGAATTAGAAATAACGAACATACAATTAACAAATCAAGAAGGAATAACAGTACTTCTAGCAGATGTAAAAAATGGAACAAATGCAGATACAAAAACAATAGGAGTAGAAGTAAAATTGCTAGATAAAGAAGGAAAAATATTAGATACAGTGCAAGGACTAATACCAGCATTAAAATCAGGAGCAAGTACTCAGTTAAATATAGGAGTAGGAGCAGATTACGCAAATGCTTATGACTTTGAAATAGTTGCAAAATAAGAAGAAATAACAAATAAAAATTAAATACTAAAAGTCTAAAAGTAAAACGCAAAACTAAGAAATAAAAATCAAGGGTTTATAAGTAGCCAAAAAACTTAAATATAAGAAATAAGGAGGATGCTAAATAATAAGAATTTAGCAAAAAAAACAAATGTATAATAAAAAGCAAAGTGGAATAACACTAATAGCGTTAGTAGTAACTATAGTAATACTTTTAATACTATCAGGAATATCAATAAACTTGTTAGCAGGAGATAATGGTTTAATAGCCCGTTCAAAAAAGGCAACAGAAAACCATGAAATAGCAAGTATAACAGAAAGACTAGAACAAACAAAAGCAGAACTAGCAATAGATAAAACATCAACAGGAGGAGCAGTAACAGTAAAAGATTTTGTAGAACAAGCAGTAAAAGATGGAATAATAACACAAGAGGGTGTAATGAATTCCACTCCAATAACGGAAGACACAACAAGTGCAACAATAAAGGTAAATGATAAATACATATATACTGTAACGCAAAATGGAAATGACGTAGATGTAAATTATAAAGGAACATCAGATGCAATAAAAGAAACCTTAAATGGAGCAACATTGCAGCTAACATATTCGTGGGTAACAGCAAATTCACAAAAAGTACCACAAGTGGTAGTAACAAAAGGTGGAACAGTAAGTGCAGAAGCAAAAATACAATACCAAGTAAATGGATATGCAGATAATAGCTGGAATGACCTTACAAGTGGAAATAAAATACTAAACGCAAAAGTAAATGGAACAGAAAGATATATGCAAAATAATGATGTAGTATATGTAAGACTAGAATTATATGGAAGTGTAAGCAATGCTTCAACAATAACAATAAAAGATACAGTAGCACCAACAGTAAGCTTACAAACATCAGATGTAACATCAGATCAAATAACAGTAACAGTAGCAGCAACAGATAATGAATCAGGCTTACCAAACCCAGTAACATATAAATATTATATAGCAAAATCAAGCGAAAGTTATTCAAGTACTCCAACAGTGGCAACAAATACTAATACAAATACATTTACAGG
>CAZDPV010000055.1:0-3977 GCA_964507565.1 uncultured Clostridium sp. | reverse complement strand
GTTATTCAAGTACTCCAACAGTGGCAACAAATACTAATACAAATACATTTACAGGATTAACAGCAAGTACAGAGTATAAAATAAAAGTAGAAGTGGCAGATAAAGCTAATAATGTTGGAAGAAGTGAAACAACAGCAACAACAAAAATCGCAGAGACAGCAGGAGTAGACTCTCAAGAAATAACAAATGCAAAAAGTGAAACAATAATGAAAGCAAAAACAGAAGCAACAACAGTAACAGATAGTTTGAAAAATACTTTAAAGGTACCAGCAGGCTTTATGATAAAAGAGGGAAGCAATGTAGAAGATGGAATAGTAATAATAGATATATCAGATGATGAAGCAACACAAGGAAATGAATTTGTATGGGTACCAGTAGGAACAGGAATAAAGAAATTAGATGGAACAACAGTAGATATACCTCTAGGAAGATATACATTTGATAGTAATGGAAAAGAAACCTTGCAAATAGGAGCATTAGGTGGAGATGATAATTATAGAGAAGAAACAGCAGAAGAGCATGCAAACAGTCCTATTGATGATTCTGTAATAGAATATGGAAAAAATGAAATAGCAAAAGATATAGAAGCGTTCATATCAAGTGCAAGTACAAATCATGGATATTATATAGCAAGATATGAAGCAAGTAAAGGAACGCAAACAAAAGATGTAAGTCTAAAAATAAAAGAAGGACACTATGTAGATGAAAATGGCAACACAACATCTGAATCAGAACATTATGTAGATGAAAATGGCAACACAACATCTGAATCAGGACATTATGTAGATGAAAATGGCAACACAACATCTGAACCAGGACATTATGAGACGTCAGGAGGAAATTGCAATGGCTGTTCAGGATGCAATGGCTGTTCAGGCGGTGAAATATGGGTAGAAAATACATGGGTAGAAAATACAAGGGTAGAAAATACATGGGTCTTATCACCAGAATATGAAACAAGGAGTTATTCAGTAATAAAGACGCAAGAAAACAAACCTGTATGGAACTCTGTAAGACAGTGGGAAGCATCAGCGACATCAAGAAGTATGTACAGTAATAATAAAGTAACAAGTGACTTAATAAATAGTTATGCATGGGATACAGCAATATTATTTATAGAAAAGTGTGGAAAAGAAAGAAATTCGGCAAACTATGCAAATCAAGTAGGACAATCAACAACAGCTAATTTTGCACAAACAGGGGTAAATTTATTAAAATCAACCAATGCAGTAGATAAGCAGTGTAACATATTTGATATGGCAGGAAATATGCAGGAATGGAGTAGTGAGACCTACTCTTACACCTTCTGTCCTTGCACTGATCGAGGAGGCTCTTACTACAATAGCAACACTCATACGTCCTACCGCGACGTCGACTATGCGTACAGTACCTTCAGCAGCCTTGGTTTCCGTCCACTTTTATATTTGTAATGCTGAAAGCTCATAATGTTATGTAAAAACATTATGAAAACTAAAAACAGACAGTAAACTAAAACTCTATCTGTGAGTGCTGTGCACTCACAGACCACACTAACCAATAAAAATATTGGTTAGTGTGGAAAATTCCTAAAAATATAGAAAAATTTCCTCTAACTCATAGAGAATGGCTTTATGAGTGTTTAAAATACAAAATGTTTACAAGGATAGCTTCTACAAAAATATAGACGCAAAAAAAAATTTAAAGAAGATGATTAGGGTAATAAACAAAAAGGCTAAATCTTATAGAAATGAGGTTAGTTAATATGATAGAAAAAGAAAAGTTGCAATTAATTCCTAAAGTAGAAAATTATATTCAATATGAATTGGAAATGCTATTAAAACTTCCAAGAACAGAAAAATATAGTATTGGAACAGAGTATAAAGAAAGTATGTATAATACTCTTGAAAAAGTTATGTTCGTAAATAAAATAAATACAATACAAAAATTAACTGAAAAAGCTGAAAATAAAAGAAAAACGATACTAGGAATAAACAAAATACAGAATACAAATAACTTAAATAAAAATATAATAGGAATATATAATACGGATAATCTCGAAATTGAAACTTTAATAAATCTAAATAGAATAGATGCAATGTTAAATACCCAGAGAATATATCTAAGAATAATGTATAACAACAAATGGATTGATGAAAAAAAATTCAATGTATCAATGGATAAGATATATGAAATAGGAAAGATTTTAGGAGGACTAATGAAGTATTATGCCAAATAAAATAAGAAACATATGGAATAAAGAATTAACTTACGAAAAATTAATGCAAGCACATATTAATTCGAGAAGAGGAAAAGGATATAGAAAAGATATAATTTTATTTAATATAAAACAAGAAGACTACATAAAATGGTTGTATGACAATTTAAAAAATAAAACATATAAGCATGGTGGATATACAATATTTTATATAACTGAACCAAAATTAAGAAAAATTGAAAAAAGTAAATATATTGATAGGGTTGTACACAGATGGCTTGTTGATAATATTTTAAAGCCGTATTATGTTCCGAGATTCATAAATAATACATATGCCTGTATAGAGCGAAGAGGAATGCATAAAGCTTGTTTAGATATGCAACAGATAATGCAACACTGTAAAAGAATATGGAACAATTATTACATATTAAAAATGGATGTCAGTAAGTATTTTAAAAATATAGATAAAGAAATATTATTTAAAATATTAAAAAGAAGTATAGAAGACGAAAATGTTCTATGGTTAATAAAGGAAATACTGAATTCAACACCAACAATTAAATCAATTCCCATTGGAAATTATAGTTCACAAATGTTTGCTAATATATATCTAAATGAAATTGATCAATTTATAAAACAAGAATTACATGTAATATATTATAGTAGATATATGGACGATTCCATTGTAATAGTAAAAACTAAAGAAGAGGCAATAACCATTCTAAACGAAATTAAGAAGTATTTAAAATGTAAATTGAATTTAGAATTAAATAACAAAACTCAGATTTTTAAAAGTTCACAAGGCATAAATTATTGTGGGTATAAGATAAATGAGTATAGGTTAAAAATAAGAGATAAGGGAAAAAGGAAGCTAAAAAGTAAAATAAAAGAATTAAAACATAAAATAAAAAGAGGGAATATAACAAGTAAAGAATCGCAAAAGTATTTGTGCGGTTATTTTGGTTATATAAAAATAGCAAATACATATAATATTAGAACAAAGTTATTTTATGAAAAATAAAATTAGAAAAACTAATTTGTATTATATAAATTAACAAAGATATTAAATGGTAGAATATAGTAAAACAATATCATAAATATAAGAAAGAAGTTTTGAAATTTGGGATAGGTTAATAGTGAGACCAACTCTAACACCAACAATCCTTGCACTAATCGAGGAGGCAATTACAACAATAGCAACAATTATACGTCCAACCGTAACAACAACAATACGAACAATACCAACAACAACATTGGTTAAGATTTTATGAATTTTAGTATAAATTGGCGTCAAGATAAAAATGAATTTTTTGTGAATACTAACAAAAAGCTTGAAGATAATCAAATTTGATTGAAGTCGTTTGTCGAATTATATAAGAATTTGACGAACGATTTTTCTTGACTTATGGTATAATACCAATGTATAATATTACCATATATTTCTAGTCATGTTATTTTATCTCTATAAAATTTTATTGAAAATATTATTGATTTTAGTTAAACTGAAAAGCAATTTATAGCTAGTTAGTACTAAATACCAATAATAATTTAATAATCAAAAAATTTATTTAGTAATTAAAATTTAATTCAAAAAGATTAGTAATATAAATTTAATTCAGGAGGAACTTCATGTCTGAAAGAAACAATCAATCCATGGAAACTAAAGAGAAAATAAAAAATAATGAACTTTTAAAACCCAAAAACGATTTCGTGTATCAAAGTTTGTTCAACAAAGGAAATGAAAAAATAACAAAAGCATTTATTTCTGCACTATTAGGAGAGC
>CAZDPV010000054.1:0-6737 GCA_964507565.1 uncultured Clostridium sp. | reverse complement strand
TTATATAGATTTAATTTTTATATATTTTTGTTTCACATCATTGACACTTATACATCATAAACAAATATATTTTGATAGTTAATATTTACTTTTTTTATATTATATAGTAGAATACTATGCATATCTTTGTTGATTTTCAAACAAAAGAAATATATTATAAGGAGAATATTATGTTTACAAAATATTTAATCGTTTTTTTAGTTTCTATGGTACCACTTGTTGAATTAAGAGGTGCCATTCCAATAGGAGTTGCCTATGGACTTCCTATCGTTCCACTTTATATAGTTTCAATTATAGGAAATATGATACCAGTACCATTTATCTTCTTTTTTGCAAGAAAAATATTGGTTTGGGGTGCAGATAAACCTGTTATAGGAAAGTTCTTCAAGTTTTGCCTAGAAAAAGGTGAAAAAGGTGGTAAAAAACTTCAATCAAAAGCAGGTAAAGGTTTATTTTGGGCTTTACTACTTTTTGTTGGAATTCCTCTTCCTGGAACAGGAGCTTGGACTGGTACATTAGCAGCAAGTTTGCTTGATATGGACTTTAAATCAAGTGTTATTGCTATAATGTTAGGTGTAGTTCTTGCAGGACTTATAATGGGATTAGCTTCAGCTGGAGTGTTCGGAGCGCTTGGCACTATTTTGCATTAAAATATTTAGTATTATTATATATAATAAGTTAAAACTGTATGTAAGATTTTCTATTGATGGTACCTTACATACAGCTTTTTTATATTTATCTTTCTTTCAGAATTATTTTACCAATAAACATTAGAACTAGTATTCATACTTGAAAAGTAACTGCTTGTTGTTGATATAGTTATAAACTTTATAGCATATAAATCACAATAAACTAAACTATCATTTTCAAATGATTGGAGTATTATGTAGCTAGCTCCTACATCTCTTAGTATTCCTATTCTATCAGTCATTGTATTTGTGCCAATTAAAAATTCTACTCTCATTAGTTTTCCAATTTGCTGTCTTAAAAAAGCTGGTGTATATATTGGATTTGTTAAAACCTCCGGCATACTGTTTCCATTATTATTCATAGTATTTGCCACCTGCATTGTTTCTACTTTTGTATCATTACTTTCTACTTTATCCATATTTCCTCCTATACTTCTAAGTTTGAGAATATAATGATGTTGGCCTATAGAAACAATGTTTCAATATTCTTGTATGTAGAGTTCCTGAACCATTGTATGGGAAAGTACCTGGACATGCTGGTTTAAAAGGATTCATATACCACAAACTAGTTCCAACTTCTGAAATTTTATTTCCAGCAATTGCCCAGTCTGCAATATTATACTCAATATCTGTTGGATTCATATTATAAATGTTTTGTGGATTATAAGCATTGTACAATTGTTCAGCTATGCAATCGAATTGTCCTGGTTGATATATTATATTTCTAATATCTCCTCCTTGAGAAATTCTTGCATACTCTCCTTCGCTTGAATTTACTCTGTTCATAACAACACTAGCAACCGCCTTCATTCCATTGTCTCCTTCTCCACCTGCTTCGCATTGTATAATTCTCGCCAATAGTTCTCTATCTGAATAAGCCATATAATCACCTTCCTCATCCGTATTATATGCTTATATACAATTATGAGTGAATTAAATGAATATATTTTTTCATAGAATTTACTCCAATCTATTATATATTCTCTATTTTAGCAAAAACATCATCTAAAGAATATACTTTATTTGATTTTATATCGTCTAATCCTCTTTGTAACTTTTCTTTTAAATCTTTTTTACTTTTTATTGTTACATTTTCTGGAGCGTCCGTATCTATATATGATAACTTTAAATATTCAATAAAGTTAACAACTTGATTTGGATCTATGTCAAGTTTTTGGACATAAAAGCGTGTAATTTTATGCCACATTTTTTTCTAATTCATATGGTACTTTATAACCTATCGAAGAATGTATCCTTTTTCTGTTATACCATCCTTCTATAAATTTAAATTTATCTTCTATTTCTGCGTGAATTTTGTATACTACACTGCATAATTATTGTTTCTCCTATCTCTTTATAGAGTACTCCTTTTTTTACTATATTTCTAGTATTTTTTCATGAATTATTTTTAGTAAATGTAACTTATTTTCTAATCATTGATACAACAGTTTCAACATGTGAACTATAGCAAAAATTATCCACCGGAGTTATTGATGTTATATCATAAATCTCATTTAATTTTTGCAAATCTCTCATTAATGTTGCTGGATTACAACTTACATAAACCAATTTTTCTAGTTTAAGTTTGCATAAATTCTTAACTGTATTTTCATCCAATCCTTTTCTTGGAGGGTCTACTATTACAACATTTGGAATTACTTTATTTTCTAATAGAGTATCAAATGCAGTTTCTACATCACCTTTTATAAATTCAACATTGTCTATGTTATTTATTCTAGCATTTTCTTTAGCATCCGTAATTGCTTCAGAAACAATTTCAATTCCATATACTTTTGAAACATATTTTGATGCAAATATTCCTATTGTTCCTATTCCACAATATAAGTCACACAGTACGTCTGTTTTTTTTAGGTTTGCTTTTTCTATTGCTAGATTATATATTTTTTCTGTTTGAACAGGATTTACTTGATAAAACGAATTTGGAGATATGTTAAATGTGTATTCTCCTAATTTATCAGTTATATATCCTTCACCATATATTACAATATTTTCTCTTGATAAGACAACATTGGTATTTTGTGTGTTTACATTTACTACAACAGTTTTAATATTTGGAAATTCCATAACTAATTTTTCAATATTAAGTGATTTCAAACCATAATATTTGTTTTTTTGATTTCCTTGTTCTTTATTTTGAATACAATTTTGCGTTCCATTTTGAACTAATACTACCATTATTTCTTTTGATTTAAAGCCTTCTCTAATCATGATATTTCTAAGTAAACCTTTTTTGGTTTTTTCATCATATATACTATCGTTCCAATTTTGTGCAATGTATTTGGCAATTTTTTGTGAATTCAATGTTTGAATTTTACATTCTTTAATAGGTATAATTTCATGACTTCTTGATGCAAATATGCCAACTTCTTTATTCTTATTTATTGGATAAATTGCCTTGTTTCTATAATATAATGGGCTTTGCATTCCTATTGTTTTTTGAACATTCACTTTATTGTCTATATTTACATTTTCTTTTAAATTGTTTTTTACATTTATCATTTTATTTGCTAGATTTTGAATTTTGTTTTGCTTTATTTTTAGGGTTTCATCATATGCAATATGCCTAAGCATACACCCGCCACATCTAGGATATGTACTGCAATCTGGAGTTATTCTATAATTAGACTTTGTAAGTACTTGTATTGTTCTTGCAAATCCATAATCTTTTTGAACTTTTGTTATATGTATTTTACATTTTTCGCCTTTTATAGCCCCAATTACAAAAACAGTATAGCCATTTATCTTTGCTATACCTTCGCCATCAGCCCCATAGTCAATTATATCTACTATATATTCTTCATTCTTTTTAACAGTTTCATTTATTTCTTCTACACTATTTTTTTCTTTTAACAATTTAACTTAAACCTCATTCTATTTAAAATCTTTTAATTTTTTTTATTATTTGATTCTTTATTATTTTCTTTTAAATCTTGTAATTTCTTAACTTTTTCATCTTCTTCTTTTAATCTATTATCACTAATTTTATCTAAAAATCCATTTAGATTAAACTGTTGTAATAAGTCTTCTGTTGCATCATCTACATCTATTCCTAAATCTTTTAAAAATTTCTGTTTCATTATTAAAATATCCCTTCTTTTTGATTGTTTGATTATATTATAATATATTATTTTTAATTTTTTTTCAAGTAATTTTGGAAAACTTATTGACAATTTCAAATTTACAGTGTACAATTTATATTGTTCATGCAGATGTGGCGGAACTGGCAGACGCGCTGGTCTTAGGAACCAGTGTCAACGACGTGGAGGTTCAAGTCCTCTCATCTGCACCAGAAAAAGAAGTAGAATTGTCTACTTCTTTTTTTATAACTTTAGATTACCCCCCAGTATAACTGGTGGATATTTATTTTAATTAGATTTTTATATCCTACAATCTATATATTTTTGCTATTTGTTATTTTTACTTATGGGATTTTCTTCATTGCTTATATCATTTTCTTTTCTTCCTAACTTTTTCATATCTGCGATTCCACCAGCAGACATACTTGCAAATGTACAAGTAATTATAGTTTCTAAAATTGACATATTTTCTATTCTAAAAATTATACAAATAATACTTGATGCTATTGCAATTATTAAATTTTGTAATGGAATGTATTTATTAGGAAATGGTAATATTTTAAATATTTGACCTGCTATTAAAGTTATAGTAGCGACAATTAGCGATACTGTTACATTCATATAAAATGCTCCTCCTCATATTATTATAATATGAGAAGAAGCTTGTATATTTGCTAATTAAAATTCAATTTTATTTGATATATATTTTTCTACTTCATCTATTGGAATACGTATTTGTTCCATTGTATCTCTGTCTCTAATAGTTACTTGATTATCTTCTAGTGTATCGAAATCAATTGTTACACAATACGGAGTTCCTATTTCATCTTCTCTTCTATATCTTTTTCCAATTGAACCTGCCTCATCATAGTCACAAGCGAATTTCTTAGATAGATTGTCGAATACCTCATTTGCTTTTTCACTTAATTTTTTAGATAAAGGTAGTATAGCAACCTTATATGGAGCTAATGCAGGATGTAAGTGTAAAACAACTCTTGAATCTCCTTTTCCTAAATCTTGTAATTCATAGCTATTGCATAAAAATGCAAGTGTAACTCTGTCTGCACCTAATGATGGTTCTATTACATAAGGAATATATTTTTCATTTGTCTCTGGATCCATATATGATAAGTCTTGTTTTGAATGGTTTGCATGTTGTGTCAAATCATAGTCTGTTCTATCAGCAATTCCCCATAGTTCTCCCCATCCAAATGGAAATGCAAACTCAATGTCTGTTGTTGCTTTACTGTAAAATACTAATTCTTCTTTAGAATGGTCTCTTAACCTAATATTTTCTTCTTTCATTCCTAATTTTAACAACCAGTTTTTGCAGAATTCTTTCCAATGGGCAAACCAATCTAAGTCAGTTCCGGGTTTACAAAAAAATTCAAGTTCCATTTGCTCAAATTCACGAGTTCTAAATGTAAAGTTTCCTGGTGTTATTTCATTTCTAAATGCTTTACCTATTTGAGCAATTCCCATTGGCATCTTTTTTCTTGTTGTTCTTTGTACATTCTTAAAATCAACAAATATTCCTTGTGCAGTTTCTGGTCTTAAATATACTGTTGAAGTAGTGTCTTCTGTTACACCTTGAAATGTTTTAAACATTAAATTGAATTTACGAATGCTTGTAAAATTTGTTTTTCCACAATTAGGACAAGGAATCTTGTTATCATTTATATAATTAACAAGTTCTTCATCTGTCCATCCATCAGCAACTAAATCTTTCCCATGTACATGTGCCCATTCTTCAATTAGTTTATCAGCTCTATGTCTTGTTTTGCATTCTTTACAATCAATTAAAGGATCTGAAAAGCTTGTTAAATGTCCCGATGCAACCCATGTTTCTGGGTTCATTAGTATTGCAGCATCTAATCCAACCACGTTTTTTTGCTCTTGTATGAATTTTTTTCTCCATAATGCTTTAACATTATTTTTCAGTTCGACTCCTAAAGGCCCATAATCCCATGTATTTGATAACCCTCCATAAATTTCTGATCCTGGGTAAATATACCCTCTGTTTTTACATAGTCCAACTATTGTGTCCATGTCTTTTACCATAATAAAATCCTCCTTAAAATTTATATTTATTTGTTTTTATTTTAACTAGCTTAAATTTCTTACTTTTTTATTTATTATTATTGTCGTTTTGTTTATCATGATTTTTACTCTTCAGCGTCTATTGAAGTTCTTGCTGTTCTAATCTCTTTGCACAGGCTTGATACTTTAAATTTTACTATAATAGTTATTTGTGTGCAAAATAAAAAAGCCTATACCCACAACTATACATAAAATATATAGTTAGGGACGAAAGCTTTTTAATATATATTAAACTTTAACTTGCGCGATTCCACCCTAATTGACAATATTTAATTTATTGCCCACCTTAATTTATTTAGTTCTCAACTCCAGAGCTCCCCATGTATCCTAAGTTATAAGCATTTCACCACCACTTACTCTCTAAAAACATTTAATACACTTTTTCTCTATCAACATCAGTTTCATTTTACTACTCTTATACTTTTATGTCAATATTTATGGTAAAAGTTTTTGCTAAAAAATTACTATTTAATAAATTTTAGCTTAATGCTTATCATACTACATTATTTAAAAAATAATTATATTCATAATTAATAAATTATTACGTTTTGATATGTTAATATTGGTTTAAAAAATTATAGTTTCATTTGTCTTCTCATTTTAATGTTTAATTTGTATTTTGAGATATATTAAAGGTCAGTAAATCTTGATAATTCAAGAATTCGCTGACCTTTTCTTTGGAGCAGGTAACGGGAATCGGACCCGTATATCTAGCTTGGAGGGCTAGTATTCTACCATTGAACTACACCTGCATTTATAATTTGCTTTTCCCTAGAACATTTTCTATTTTACACTATTGTTTTATTTTTGTCAATATTTTTGTTGAAAATTTTTCAAAAAAAATGTATAA
>CAZDPV010000053.1:0-6782 GCA_964507565.1 uncultured Clostridium sp. | reverse complement strand
TTAAATCACTTATTCAATTTTTATTTTTGTTTCACATCAATTGTAACACTACAATGGCTTATTTTATTATATTTATCATTAGTTTTGGTTTTAAAATAAGCGAACGTATAACATAAAGTAATACGTTCGCTGCTTTAAAATTATTTTCTTAATCCTAATTTTGCTACAATGTCTCTGTATCTTTGAACATCTTTTCTAGCTAAGTAGTTTAATAAATTTTTTCTACTACCTACCATTTTTAATAATCCTCTTCTTGAATGATTATCATTTTGGTTAGCTTTTAAATGTTCTGTTAATTCATTGATTCTTTCTGTTAAAAGAGCTACTTGTACTTCTGGTGATCCAGTGTCCTTTTCGTCTCTTCTGTAAGTTTCAATAATTTCTGTTTTTTTGTCTTTCTTCATCATAATTGATGCACACCTCCTGTTTTTATTTTTTCCTTTAACTGAGTTTTAGTGGTGTTTTTTTAATCCAAAAACCAAGTAAAAGGTTCCATTACTTATGATACCACATTATTTCCTTTTTTGCAATAATTTTTGCTTAATTTATGTCCATTTGGTGTAAATAGTATTTAACAAGGACAAGAAATTTCTTTTTTTGAATATATATTGAATTTTTAGTAAAACTAATGATATATTTTGAAAGGATTTAAAAAAATGAAAAAAAATATTTTACCAATAGTTTTATTTATAATTTTAGTAATTATTATTGCCATAATACTGTTTTATAATTCTGTTAATAATAAAAAGGATTTGTCTAATGTTTCTAATCAAAGTGCTACAATGAAGCAAAATGAAATGATTGGAAATATACAAGCATCAAATACTCTCTCAGATAATACTGTTTTAAATAGTATATTTAGTTCATCGCAAGCTCCAGTAGAAACTGAAATTTCAAGTTTTTCTACTAAGTTATCTGGTGATAATAATAGACTTGAAAATATTAGAATTTCTTGTAATAGTATAAATGGAACCATTTTGAATAGTGGTGATACTTTCTCTTTTAACAATGTTGTTGGTAAGCCTACTTCTGATAAAGGTTATAAGGAGGCTGATGTTATTGTAAATGACAAGCTTGTTAAAGGTATTGGAGGTGGAAATTGTCAAGTTAGTTCTACTCTTTATAATGCTGCCTTAAATGTAGATGGAATTTCAATTGTTGAAAGAAATGCACATGGTATAAAAGTTTCTTATGTTGAGGAAGGAAAAGATGCTTGTGTATCTTATGGTTCACTTGATATGAGATTTAAAAATAACACTGGTAAAAAGCTTGAAATCTACATGAATTGTGATAATAATAATATTAACGCTAAAATTGTAGAACTGAGTTTTTAATCTAAATATATAGGAGAGTGAGCAAACCAATAATTTTGCCCAAGTCTTTAGTAAAAACTTGGGCAAACATTGTAATATATAAACTAGTCTAGTATTTTAAATTTATTTTAGATGTATATCATAATTATAATAATTCTGTCTTTTTTTCTTTTATAATTTAACTTTTTCTCAATAGTGTAAACCACTTTTTATAGATATTTTTTGTCATTGATATTAAGCTATATTTTTGTATATTCTCATTTGAAATTAAATCAACAGTTCCAACATTTCCTTCAGAATTAGTAAACGATACAGTTCCAATTTTTTGACCTTTGGTTATTGGTGCAAATATATTATCATAAATTTCAATATTTTCCTCTATTTCGTTTGTATTACTCTTTTTTGTAATGAATCCAAAATCGTTTCTAAATACTGCATCAGTTGAATTTTTTATCCCTTTATTTATGTTGCATATTCCAATGCTTTCTCCTGCTTTTGCAACTTGCTTATATTGAAAGTTTGAAAATCCATAATCTAATAGTTTTCTTGCCTCTGCAAATCTAACATTAGTACTTTCTGCTTTCATTATTACAGCAATTACTGACATTCCATTTCTGGTTGCACTAGCTGACAAATTAAATAGAGCTACTGAGGTTGATCCTGTTTTTAATCCTGTACAACCTTCATAATTTCTTACTAATTTATTTGTATTTACAAGCTGTGATTTACCATCTCTTAAACTATCCATATATATTGTTGTATATTTAGTTATGCCTGGATGCTTTGTTAATAGTTCTCTTGACATTAAAGCTATATCGTATGGGGATGTAAAATGTCCATCTTCATCTATTCCATGGCAATTTTTAAATGTTGTGTCATTCATTCCAAGCTCTTTTGCTTTTTCATTCATTTTATTTACAAAAGATTCTTGTGAGCCTTCAAGGTATTCTGCCATTGCAACAGTACAATCATTGGCTGAAACTACACATATCGCTTTTAGCATTTCATCTACTGTGAGCTCTTCTCTAGTATCTAGCCAAATTTGTGAGCCACCCATCTTACTTGCATTTTCACTACATGGAATTTTATCTGTAAGGGCTATTTTACCTGAATCTAATGCTTCCATTATTAGTAAAATTGTCATAACTTTAGTAACTGATGCGGGTCTTAATTTTTCGTGCATATTATAGTCATATAAAACCTGCCCTGAGTTTTGCTCTATTAAAATTGCTCCTCCACAGGTTAAGCCTAATGGATTATCTGATACTGGACTTACTGATGTGTTTATTGCACTTGATGTTGTATTGCTTATATTTGATTGTGTGCCTTGCAATATTTGATTTGAAATGTTACCTTGTTTTACAGTGTTATCTGTTAATACACTATTTTTATCAAGTTGATTATTTTGAGATGACCATACTGGTATATCAACTTCTGAGTCTGCTAAGCACAGGCATGGAATCGTTAAAATTAAACTAAGTACTAGTATACAAATTTTTTTATTCATAATATTCCTCCATTTAGTTAATATTATGAACTTGTTTACGTGTTTATTACAATATTTTACATGTCAGTTTCATCATATTCTATATCATAAGGCTTTGACTCAACTTTTACTGGCTTTGATGGTTCATCGCTATCTTTATTTTCTTTATTTTGCTTTTTTTCATATTTAAAATTACTTTCATTACAACTTTCTATTCTTTTAGCTTGTTTTTCTATCATTTGATTTACCTTATCTATTAAGTCTGGAACTAAGTCTATTAGTTTGTCTAGCGATGAACCGTGTTCAACTGGTAACAGTTTGACTCCTGTTTCTTGAACTACAATAAATGCAATTGGACTTATACTCACTCCTGCTCCTGACCCTCCTCCAAATGGCAATCTTGGCTTTTCCTCTTTTTCATCTTTATTTTTTGTTTCATCCGATGTTTTTCCCCTAAATTCGCTGCCACCTGCTGCAAATCCAAAATTTACTTTTGATACTGGTATTATTACTACATTATTTGAGGTTTCAATTGGATCTCCTATGATTGTATTTACATCCACCATCTCTTTTATTGAGTTCATGGCTGTATTCATTAAACCTTCTATTGGATATTCACTCATATTCTTATTTTCCTTTCTATAAATCTGTTGTTATTATTTACATATTTTGGATTATTATTCATTTTTATATTTCCATTACTTTATCACTTTTAATTGTTTTTATTGCTGTCAATACATGTATTGACATTTGCATCGAAAGTAGAGTATTAAAAAATCCTTTGTCAACATACACTGGACTTACTTCATAATTATAGTCGTCAGTTTTTCCATCTGTTATGAATGTTGGAATTACAAATGATATAATTATATTTATAACTGATACTAAAAGTGCAGTTATACTTGCATCAATTGTTCCTACATTCATTTTTAAATTTAACTTATCTAAATGTGTTATTGGAAATATATCTTTGAATTCTTTTTTTTGCTTTTGTATTTTTTTATTGTAATTTGTTTTCTTTTCTGCCTTTTGTATCTTTTGTTTTAAATTCAAATTAGACATTTCAATGGAAATTATTGGTACTTTATTAAATAAACTTATCTGTATTTTATTTTTAAAACTTACATATTCCAATATATCTGTATATCTTTTTTCTAAAATGCAAAGAAATATTTCTTTTAGATTGTCATAATTTTCTATTTTAAAATTTTCTATTTTAATTTTTATAAATGCTGATAATAATAAAAGTATTACTATTGAAAGTATTATGATTATTACGGTTAAAATAAAAACTATCATTGGATTTCCTCCAATAATAGTTTTTCCATTTTTTTCTTATTTTATACTGATTTTATCTTTTTAACTTTTTAGATACTTCTATATCTCCAAATAGTTCTTCTTGATTAGTTTCTACCTTATTTCTTCTAGACATTTCTAATAGTCCCGAAAATGCTGTTACAACTTCTTGAGGTTTACATTCATTTTTTGAAAATAATCTGTTGAATACAAATGTAGATTTTTTTACTAATTCCCTAAACATTTTCTTAACAGTATCTCCTACTGTATAGTTTTCGATTATTGCTATTTTCTCTATATTTTTAGCATTTTTGTTTAATCTCATACTGTTATTTTCAATAATTTTACTATATATATTTGCTAACTCTTTATAATTATATTGAACTTCTATATATTGCTTTGGTAATTCTATTTTTTCAGGAAGTTGCTTAAAAAATCTACCATTACTGTTTTCATACATATCTTTAAAATTCTTTGTTATTTCTTTATATTGCTTATATTCAATAATTCTTTTAATTAGTTCCTCTTCTGAAAGCATCTCACCTTCATCTTCTTGTCTTGGGAGTAACTTTTTGGATTTTATATATAGTAAATTAGATGCCATTAAAATAAATTCACTAGTAACTTCAAGGTCCATTTCTTCCATTTGCTTGATGTAATCTATATACTGATTTGTTATTTCATTTACATTTACTTCATATATGTCCATTTTATTCATATCTATCAAATGGCATAAAAGGTCCAATGGACCTTCAAAGTTTTCTATCTTTATGCTATATTTATTTGTTTCTAGTGTAAAAACATTTTGCATCATAGTACCTCTTTTATACTTTCCTCTTTATATCCCTTTTTTATTAAATATTTTTTTACTTCAAAGTTATCCATTGTTTTTGACTTTTTTTGATAAATATTTTTCGCAGATTTTATTTCAAAATCTAATAGTTCATAGTAATTATTAAAAAAGTAATTTTCTATATCTCTATCTTTTACTCCCTTAGTAAGTAATTTATATTTTATTTCTCTTATTGATAGATTATTTATAGCTATATATTCTTTAACAGCTCTTTCTATATAATTTGAATCACTTATATATCCTAATTCTTTTAATCTCTCAATAACTTTTTCAAGAGAATCTTTGTCAAATTCTCTTGAAAACTTGTTTTTTATTTCTTGTTCTGTCCTTTTTTTATAAAATATATATTTCAAAACTTTTGTCTTAATTTTATCAAGTTCGGCTTCTTGCTGAAATGTTAATTTTTCATCATTAGACTCTATCTCCTTAATCTTATGACTTGTTTTAAGATTTGCTTTTTTTGTGTTGCCCGATTTTGAATTTAGTGTTTCTAAATCATCATATTTCGATTTAGAAATTTTTAAAGAGTTTTCATGGTCTATATCTTGTACAGATTCTGATGCCTTTTTCTTTTCTTCTAATAATTTCATTATTCCATCTAAATCATAACTTTTCAATTTTTCTCACCTGCTTATTTAGAATTATTCTTCATCATCTAAGTCATTTTCGTCATTTGGTTGTGTTTCTTGTTCAGGGTCAACAACCTCTTCTCCTAAACTTTTTTCAAATGCTTCATTAAAGTTTTTTCTAACTTTTTCTTCTATTTCTTGCATTACTTTAGGATTATCTTCTAGATATTTCTTAGCGTTTTCTCTACCTTGTCCAATTCTTTCTCCATTGTATGAGAACCATGAACCACTTTTATCTACAATTTCTAGGTTAATTCCCAAATCTAAAACATTTCCTGATTTTGAAATTCCCTTTCCATAGATTATGTCAAATTCTGCTTCTCTGAATGGTGGAGCAACTTTATTTTTAACAACTTTTACTCTTACTCTATTTCCTAAGACATTTCCATCTTGTTTAATATTCTCAATTTTTCTAATGTCTAATCTAACAGAAGCATAGAATTTTAATGCTCTTCCTCCAGGCGTAGTTTCTGGATTTCCAAACATTATTCCAACTTTTTCTCTTAACTGGTTGATAAATACTATTACACTATTTGATTTGTTTATAACACCTGCTAATTTTCTTAGAGCTTGAGACATAAGTCTTGCTTGTAAACCAACATGTGCGTCTCCCATATCTCCGTCTATTTCAGCTTTTGGTACAAGAGCTGCAACAGAGTCTACAACAATTATGTCAATTGCTCCACTTCTAACTAGAGCTTCAGCAATTTCAAGAGCTTGTTCTCCTGTATCTGGTTGTGAAACAATTAGATTATCAATGTCTACTCCTAAATGTTTTGCGTATATTGGGTCTAATGCGTGCTCTGCATCTATAAATGCAGCTTCTCCACCATTTTTTTGAGCTTCTGCAATCATGTGTAATGCTAAAGTTGTTTTTCCTGAAGACTCTGGTCCGTATACTTCTACAATTCTTCCTTTAGGTATACCTCCTATTCCTAATGCAATATCTAGGCCTAATGCACCTGTTGGTATTGCTTCGATATTCATTGCTTTAAATTCCCCCAATTTCATTACTGAACCTTTTCCAAATTGTTTCTCAATTTGTCCCATTGCTGCTTCTAATGCCTTTTGCTTTTCTGAATTAACCTTTGTATTCTTGTCTTTTTCTATACTCATAAATTCCTCCTATAAACATCTGTTTGTTGTTATTATATCTAAAATAAAAAATTTGTCAATACTTTTTTGATTTATTTTTATTGTTGTCT
>CAZDPV010000052.1:0-7081 GCA_964507565.1 uncultured Clostridium sp. | reverse complement strand
AATTTACATTTTTGATAGCATATCCGTAATTTGCGTTATACGATATAATTTGCATTTAAAATTTTAATAAATATCTATTTATCTCAGAAATCAAAACTTCCTTTGCTTCTCCTGTTTTCATGTCTTTTAAATTTGCCTTACCTGTTTCTATTTCATTATCTCCTATTGTTAATACGTATTCAGCTTTTTTCTTATCTGCATATTTGAATTGTGCTTTTAAGCTTCTTTCCATTATATCTTTTTCAGCATAAATTCCACTTTTTCTAAGACTTCTTGTTAGTTTAGTTGCATATATGTTTGCATTTTCTCCAATGTATGCTATGAAAACTTTAATGTTTTTTTCAATTTTTTCAGCTAATTCCGGATTATTTTTACTCATTATATCAATAAGTCTTTCTTCTCCTGTTGCAAATCCTACAGCTGGAGTTGGTGTTCCTCCTAGTTCTTCAACCAATCCGTCGTATCTTCCGCCTCCAAATACAGTAAGTCCATCTATTTTTGAAACAAATTCAAATACAGTTTTAGTATAATAGTCTAGTCCTCTAACTATGCTTGTGTCTATTATGTATTCTATTCCTAATTCTTTAAGCATTTTTTGTACATTATCAAAGTGCTCTTTGCATTCATCACATAGATAGTCTGTAATCTTAGGTGCTCCCACATTCATCGCTTTGCACTTTTCTTCTTTACAATCTAAAATTCTCATAGGATTTTTTTCAAATCTTGTTTTGCATGTATCACAGTAGTTTTCTAGGTTTGGTCTAATAAATTCTCTTAGAGCTTCTTGATATTCTTTTCTACATGTTTTACATCCTATTGAATTGATGCGTAGTTCAATATCATTTATGTTTAACTTATTTATGTATTCAGTTATCATTGAAATCATTTCTACATCAGCCAAATAGCTTTCAGTTCCTATTAGTTCTGCTCCTATTTGATGAAATTCTCTTTGTCTTCCTTTTTGTACATTTTCATATCTATACATTGGCATTGCATAATAAAGTTTTAATGGTGATGTTATACTTGCCATTCCATTTTCTACATAAGCACGAATTACACCTGCTGTTCCTTCTGGTCTTAAGGCTATGCTTCTTCCACCTTTATCCTCAAATATATACATTTCTTTTTGTACAACATCAGTTGTTTCTCCTACTCCCCTTTGAAATAGCTGAGTAGTTTCTATTACAGGAACTCTTATTTCTGCATACCCGTAGTTTTCAAAAATTTCTTTTGCTTTTTGTTCTGCATACTGCCATTTTCCTATTTCTGCTGGTAAGATGTCCCTAGTTCCCTTTAATTTTTGTATCATTTTCTACCTCTTTCTTTTTGTATTCAGCTCTTTAATTATTTTTCTATTTAGATTGTGTGTTTATACGAAATTTTAAAATAAGCTGCTACTTTTTTCTATTATCACTTTACTTTTTACGTTTAACATCATAAACACTATCTATTTTTCCAAGCTCTCTTTGAGCTTTATTTAAATCATTTATATTTTTTACTTCTATTGTCATTTCTATCATTGCTATTTTTTCTTTGTTAGATTTTGCATTTACTGCAATTAGTTTTGCATCTGAATTTGAAATAACTTTTATTACGTCTGATAGTAAACCTTCTCTGTCATTAGCAAATATATTTATGTCTACACTATATGCACTTTCTTTTGCTGTATCCCAATATACATCTATTATTCTTCCTTCATCTTGAAATAAGTCTTTAATATTTTTGCAGTCTTTTCTATGTACTGTAACTCCTCTACCTCTTGTAATATATCCAATTATTTCATCACCTGGAACCGGGTTACAGCATTTAGATATTTTTATTAAACAATTATCAATTCCTTTTACTATGATTCCTGTTTTTGAGGATTTTGGTTTTCTAGCTTGTTGTGCTTGTAATTCTTCGATTTTTTCTTCTACGTTTACATTGTTTTCTTTATTTTCTTTTCTGTATTCTTCTAATGTTCTTGCAATTATTTTGCTTGCTCCAATAGAACCAAATCCAACTGATGAGTACATATCATCTAAAGTTTTAAAAACATATTTTTGTAATGCAGGTGTGTAATATTTTTGTGAAAATAATTCTTCATAAGGCATTCCAATTCTCTTTATTTCTTTTTCAATTAACTCTTTACCTTTTTCAATATTTTCTTGTCTTTCATGTTTTTTAAACCATTGCTGAATTTTTGTTTTGGCACTTGTACTTTTTACAAATTTTAGCCAATCTCTACTAGGACCTTTGCTATTGTCGCTTGTAATTATGTCTACTATATCTCCATTATTTAATTTTGTAATTATTGGCATCATCTTACTGTTTATTTTAGCACCAGTCATTCTGTTTCCAATTTCAGCATGTATTGTATATGCAAAATCTATTGGTGTACTTCCTTTTGGTAGTGTTTTGATTTCTCCTTTTGGAGTAAATACATATACTTCATCTTCAAATAGTTCTGTTTTTAGTGTTGACAAAAATTCTTGTGGATTTTGCATATCTTTTTGCCACTCTAAGCTTTCACGTAGCCAAGATAGTTTATCCTCATTTACTACAACATTGGTTTTTTTGCCACCAAAAAAGCTTGCTTCTTTATATGCCCAGTGTGCTGCTATACCAAATTCAGCAATTCTATGCATATTGTATGTACGAATTTGGACTTCAAATGGTGTTCCACTTGGTCCTATTAGTGTTGTGTGCAATGATTGATACATATTAGGTTTTGGCACAGCTATGTAGTCTTTAAATCTTCCTGGCATTGGTGTGTATAGTTCATGTACTATTCCTAATGCCGCATAGCAATCTTTTACTGAATTTACTAGAATTCTTAACGCAAATAAATCATATATCTGGTCTAAAGTTTTGTTGTCTCTTTGCATTTTTTTATAAATTGAGTATAAATGTTTTGCACGTCCCGTTATTTCAGCTTCAATATGGTTCTTCTTTAGATTACCTTTTATCTCATCTGTTATTGCATCAATGAATTTTAGCCTTTCTTCTCTTTTTTTGTCTATTCCTTCAACTAATTCTCTATAATCTTCTGGGTACAAATACTTAAATGACAAATCTTCCAATTCCCATTTTAAAGAGTATACACCCAGTCTATTTGCAAGTGGTGCATACAAATCTAACGTCTCTTTTGCATTTGCAATTTGCCTATCTCTTGTTAAGAATTTTAGTGTTCTCATATTGTGCAATCTATCTGAAAGTTTTATAAGAATTACACGAATATCTTTTCCCATTGCCAAGAACATTTTTCTATAATTTTCCACCTGCTGTTCTTCGGCACTTACATAGTTTATTTTTCCAAGTTTGGTTACTCCGTTTACCATTTCCGCAATTTCAGGGCTAAATTCGTTTGAAATGTCTTCTAATGTTACATCTGTATCTTCAACTAAATCGTGCATTAGCGCTGAACAAATCGTTGAATCGTCTAGTCCTAACGTACTTAATATATATGCAACTTGAACAGGATGTATTATGTATGGCTCTCCTGATTTTCTTTTTTGGTCTCCATGATGTGTTACTGCAAAGTTATATGCTTTTCTTATTAGTTTTGCATCTGACCATCTATTATGTTTCTTTTGCTCTTGAATAACGTCTCCTATTGTCTTTTCTTCTATTCCTGACATATTTTGCCCTCCTTCTTCTATTGTCGTTTCGCTTTTTATACTTATCCGATTGATTTTCTTAAATCTTTTAATATTACTTGAATTTTTTCTTTATTGTTAAATGTATTTATTCCTATGTTACCAACAATATCTACTCTATCTCCTATTTGATAGTTTTCTGCTAGTTCACCTAAGTTAAATCCTATTGATTCAATATATGTGTTTTCTCCTTTTAAATTCAACTTCAAATGTTTACCTTCTGACAATGTTCTTATTGCTTCTATTTTTAAGTTTTTATATATAATTATAGGTTCTATGTTTGATTCTCCAAATGGTTCTAGCAGTTTTAGTTCCTTTATATTTGATATATTTACATCTTTTTCATTGATTTCTTCATCTATTTTTAGAATTGGTACAAGCATATCTTTTGGAATATTTTTTTCGGCATATTGTTCAAATTCTTCCTTGAATTTTGGAAAGTCTTCTGTTTTTAAGCTTAAACCTATTGCCATGCTGTGTCCGCCGAAATTTGTTAAGTATTGTTTGCACTCTGTTATTGCTTTATGTAAATCAAATTCATTTATGCTTCTACCTGATCCTTTTCCGTTTTCTCCTTCAAAGCATATCAGAATACTTGGTTTATAATAATACTCTGTTATTTTTGATGATACTATTCCTATTACTCCATGGTGCCAGTTTTCTTTTCCTAATACTATTGCACTTTTAGGATAATCTTTTTGATTTATTTTATTATTTTCTACTTTTTCTTCTTTATTTCCTAATTTTAAATTAAATTCTTTTGTTTCTTCTTCTATTAACTGGCTTGCTTCTTGATATATTCTTTTTTCCGTTTCTTGTCTCGCTCTATTATAATTTTCAATATTCTGTGCTAATTTTCTTGCCTTAATCGGATCATCTGTTAGAAACAATTCTAATGCATCTTCTTGATGTCCCATTCTTCCAGATGCATTTATTCGTGGCGATATTCCAAATGAAATTGCACTTGAGTCTATTATTTTGTATCCTGAAACATTTAATAATTCTTTTAATCCTATATTTTTCGTTTTACTTACTAGCATTAACCCTAATTTTGCTATTACTCTATTTTCGTCTACTAATGGAACTATATCTGAGATTGTTCCTACACATGCTATGTCTAAATATTTTAATGCTTCATTTGCATTAAGATCCATTCTTTGTGCTAATGCCTGGATTAGTTTAAATGCCACACCACAGCCTGCTAGTTGATTAAATGGATATTGGTTGTCTTTTCTCTTACAATCTACTACCGCTATTGCTTCTGGCAATTCTTCTCCTGGTTCATGATGATCTGTAATTACCACGTCTATTCCAAGTTCTTTTGCTAGTTTTACCTCTTTTATTGCTGTAATTCCACAGTCTACTGTTATAATCAGTTTTGCTTTTTCTGATGATATGAGTCTAATTGCATCTTCATTTAAACCATATCCTTCATCTAATCTATTTGGAATGTATACCTGTGTATCAATTCCTCTATCCTTTAAGAATCTCTTTATTATTGTTGTACTGGTTATTCCGTCTGCATCATAGTCTCCATAAATTATTATTTTCTCATTGTTTTTTATTGCTTCTTCTATTCTGTTTATTGCTTTTTTCATATCTGGCATTAAAAATGGATTATAAAAATTTTCTCTTGTTGGCTTTAAAAATATTTCTATCTCTTTGTCATTTAATTTTTTGCTAGCAAGAATGCTTGATACTAATGTTCCTATCTTGAATTTTTGTGATATTTCATTGGTACGTTTTTCTAGTTCTTGATTTGATTCGTTTTCTTTCCATCTTTTCTTCATTCTCTTTTATATGATTCGTTTACTCATTTAAACTTTCATATTCTCCTTTCCTAAAATAAAAAATAATATTGCCAATATTTTATACCTTTTTGGGCATTTTGGCAATATTATTTATGTTAATTGTTTTAGTTGTTTTTTCAGTTTACTTTGATTTTGTCATTATACTAACCAAACATTGATCTAAAATTGTTTATAACTTCTTGTTCTGAAAGAAATTCTCCTAAGAATTTATATATCATTTCTGCAGAATTTCCAGTATACTTTCCTTTTAGATTATTTCCAGAACCCTGAGTTACAATTGCAGTTACATTATTGCTAAAATGTCCTGCCCAATGGTTAACTTCTGCACCTGAATACCCTTCAGAAGGTTGTCTTCTCAGTATTGCATAATACATCCTTCTTATAATATTTGCTTGTGATGTATCTGCTCCTTGCCACCATGCAGCACAATGATATTGAAATTCATCCGAAAATACGAATCCCTGTATTAAATAGTATCCTGCTATTAATGATCTTTCTTCTGGAACATTTACTCCATAACCTATATATGCATTTTTACAGCCTTGAATAAGATCATTATCTCCATCATTTAATATCTTTTTTGTATTAACTAACCAATCTTGAAATCCTTTATATTCTGGGCGTCTATCCAAAATATTATAATATAGTAAAATTATATTTGCTTCCAATCTTGAATATAGATGAAGTGTGCTTGTGCTTTGAGCTGTATTACCAGCATTATCATATAAAGTTAAATGTATTGTATAATCATATGAATTGCCATTATTGCTTAAATAATAGGTTCCATGAGTTGAAGAAGCATTATCATTATACCCTGTATTAGATATCCAACAGTTAGAATCTCTAACACCACTAGATGAATCTGATCCTGTTACTTCTATCGTAAATCCTTGGTTTGCTATTACTCCAGTAACGCCTGAATCTCCTACTGCTTCAGAGCTAACACCTGCAGCGTTAGGTGAAACAACTTCCGATGGTTTATACATATAATAATTTACAGCTGTAATTGTTGGTGCTATTTTATCTATCCTTATGTATGTATAATTTGCTCCGCTTGCATTCCCAACATTGTCTATTGCACGTACATATACTGTATTATTTCTTTCTGCTGACCATGTATCTCTTCCAACTTTATTTTCATCTATTGATGCAAAATTGCCCCATCCTGATCCATCATAGCTATATTGATAATAAGCTACTCCTGAACCGTTATCCGATGAACTTACTGCTAATGAAACATTTTGATTTGTCCAGTTTCCCCCACTTGAATTTGTTATTTTTGGTGCTGTTGGTGCTGTTCTATCTATTCTTATGTATGTATAATTTGATCCGCCTACATTTCCTGCATTGTCTATTGCTCTAATATAAACTGCATTATTTCTTTCTGCCGACCATGTATTGTGTCCTGCACCATTTCCATCTATCCATCCATCCCATGGGTTCCAATTCCAGCCATCATAGCTATATTGGTATGTTTTGATGCCTGATCCGTTTGTGTCTGATGAGCTAGCTATTACATCTATACCACTCCAGTTTACCCAGTTTCCACCACTTGGATTTGTTATTGTTGGTGCTGTTGGTGCTATCGTATCTACTAAGAATTCTTTTGTGTTTGTTATAGTTTCATTTCCG
>CAZDPV010000051.1:0-7122 GCA_964507565.1 uncultured Clostridium sp. | reverse complement strand
AAGAAGTTTCGCTTTAATTGACTTTTTCCTTTATTTTTTATATAATAATTAAAAATTTTACTGAAATTAAAAATTATTAGTCCAATATTTATATTTTTAAGAAACTTTTTTAGGAGGATAAAATTATGTATGAAATATCAAATAATTCATTTAAAGAGCAATTATGCTTTTATCGAAAAAATAAAAAAATAACGTTAGAAAATTTAGGTAATATGATAGGAAAAAGCAAAGCTACTGTTTCAAAATATGAGAATGGAGAAATTATTCCAGATATAACAACTGTGTTGGAAATTTGTAATGTTCTTAACATTAGCTTATCAGAACTAATTCCAATTAAAAAAAATAATAGAATAATAAAATATTCGAATCCATTTAATAAAAATGTACTGTATTTATATTACTATACTGAAAAAGTTTTAATTGAATCTATTTTAAATATAATAGAATCAACAAATGATACGATTATTATTAAGTTTTATAATGGTATCAAAGATTCTTTAAAATATATGAATAATTATTCTTATTATTATGAAGGAGAAATGGAATGTTCTGGAAATACTGGATATATAGATTTATGCAATCCAATGAATAATGGTATTCAACATGAAAAAGTTCAAATTACATTTAATATACCTTGGACGCATGATTTTTATATTACAAATTTTTTTATTTCAGGTCTAACACCAAATTCTTTACCAGTTATAAAAAAAGGGATAATATCCTTAACTCCATTAAAATCTTCATCAAATTATTTAAAAGATTTACTAATATCTGATAAAGATTTAAATAGTATTAAAAAGGACAATGCTTGGATTTTGAGCAATGCTAATTTTGATAAATCTCTGGATAATAAAAATAGTAAAAAAGGATACCCATATGATAATGCATGTATGGAAAGCTTCAATTCCATATTAAAAAAAGAAGAAGTAAATTTAAAAGAGTATGAAACATTTGAGGAAGCAAAGCTAGCAATTTTTGAATTTATAGAAGGATGGTATAACAGAAAAAGGATACATTCTTCGATAGGTTATAAAGTACCATATGAATTAGAAAAAAATGTGGCATAAAATTACACGCTTTTGTGTCCAAAAACTTGACATAGATCCAATTTAAAGACAAGTTCTTGTAATACACATATGTTACGACATACTTATGCTACTAGATGTATTGAAGCAGGTATGCAAGTATCTGTTCTGCAAAAATTATTGGGTCATAAAAACATTCAAACTACTTTAGATACTTATACTTCGATATTTGATAAATTTAAAGATAAAGAAGTTGATAAGTACATAAATTACATTAAAAATATCTAGTTGCATTAAAATTGCATTAGTAAAAAATGAAACCTTAGATTACTCTAAGGTTTCTACCATTTTCAGCATGGTGGGCAGAGATGGATTCGAACCATCGTACCCTTACGAGAACAGATTTACAGTCTGCCGCCTTTAGCCACTCGGCCATCTGCCCATGCATATTCAGTTCAAAATAAAAAATGGTGCGCCTTCAAGGATTCGAACCTTGGACCGACCGGTTATGAGCCGGTTGCTCTGACCAACTGAGCTAAAGGCGCGTATTTGTTAACACGTGTTTTATTTTATAATATTTTTTCAAATATGTCAATATGTTTTTATAAATTTATATTTTATTTTTGAAAAAATATTATAGTTTGACATTTTAATATTTGCATAGTAGTTGCTAATTTCAATTTATTACTATTTTAAATGTATCAGTTTTGTTTTGTAAACTAATTTACGATTTCTGCTTAATTATTTTAAGCAAAAATCGTAATTATCTTTATTATTTTCCGTTACTTTCGTCGTTTCCATCTGGTAATCCAGCTGGAAGTTGTAATGTAATTCTAATTTTAAATGCATATTTTATAGCTCTAACAAATTTACTATTTTTTAATTTGTTCCAGAATGAAGACTTAACTTCTCTACTTGATTCAGCATAATAGTCTTCATATGCTTTTTGATTTTTGTCTGCTTCTTTATTTTCCACCATTACAGAAGCATTTTGTTGTTGTATTACTTTATCATCTTTAACCTTTTCCAGTGCTTTAACTTGTTTCTTTTCTTGAACAGTTTGCTCTCTAACTTCTTCTACCGGTGTAGGAATCAATTTTAATGCATCTGCAATTTCAATTCCTATATAACTTAAGGCCTTAGATCTATCTTCAACCCTTTCCATATCAATTTCAATATGTAAATTTGACTCCAGATTAACAACTCTTGCATTTACCATTTTCAAAGCTGATTGATAATTTTGAGATTTATCATTCTTTGATTTTCCAACAATTTGTAATGCTTCAATTACATCTTCTGAAAATCTATCAGAAACATCTGCTATACTACTTTTCCATTCTTCGTCTTTGCTCTCAACAATTGCTAATGTCTGTTTTAGTATTGATGCAGATTTAATGTTATATTCTCTTTGTTTAATTAAATCTTCAATTTGCTTTGTATTTTCTTCAAATTGGTTTGTTGCATATTCTACTAATTCATATGCTGCATCATATACGCTTTTAGGAAAATTCTTCTTTTTAGGGTATTCTACTAAATAGGTCTTAATTGATTCTACTAAATCCTTAAAATATGAATTGTCATCTAATTCAATAATTTGCTTTTTACTATTTGGATTTATTAGTCTTTGAACCTTTTCTATGTTTGATAAAATTTTCTCTTCCGTGATTACCATCTTCACGTTTACGATCCCACGTCTAGGCATTGTAAACACTACCTCCTTTGTTATTATGTTAATAAAAATACTTATTTTTCTATGTATATTACTATTTTATTACAACTTAAACTAAAAAGTCAAGCAATTTTTCAATTTTACACCTTTATTTTTCGGTTTTTGTTAATTTATTTTTTATAGAGCCTCCAGATTATGTCAATAATTTTATTTCAATATTAAATATAGGAAACTATTATTGTTATATTTCTAATAAGTTCTATTTCTTATCTTTTTGCAATTCTTTGTACCTTTTAATTTTTAGTGTAGAGGTTTTTTCAAATTCATCTGTTTTAATTTCTAAGCATTTAACTGCCTTGTATGCAGTTAGTTTTTTATTTATTTCTTTAATTTTTTCCCAAATAATATCATGTATCTGCTCTTGTGTTAACTCTTTTCCATTTGTCTTTTCAATTTCTTCTAAATTTGGAATTACTCTAGCAGTAATTATTAATTCTTTTCCATCTTTTCTTTTAGCATCTTCGCCATCAGGTGCCTTACCATAAACCATAACTTCCTTTATTTCTGGTACTTTTCCAAGTAGTAATTCAATTTCTTCTGGATAAATATTTTTTCCATTTTGTGTTACTATAACATTTTTGCATCTTCCAGTAATAAATATAAATCCATCATTATCAATATAACCAATATCTCCTGAATGAAAGTATCCATCTTCCGTTACTGCCTTCTTAGTTTCCTCTTCATCTTCATAATATCCAAGCATCAATGTAGGAGTTTTTATCATTATTTCTCCTTCACCTTTTTCATTTGGATTATCTATTTTTATATCAGCTTGAACTATAGCTTTTCCTGCTGATCCAACCATAGGCTTATATTCAGGTGTTAATGCAGAAATAGGAGCTGTTTCAGTTAAACCATATCCTTGTAAGAATAGTATTCCTATATTTCCTAACCATTCTCCAACATTTTTGTCTATTGGTGCCGCAGCAGATACAATTATTCTCAAATTTCCACCAAGATTATCATAAATCTCTTTGAAAACTTTTTTCTTAACATCTATTCCCACAGCTTTAAGTCCATTTGTTACGTGAATCATTGAATTGACGAGGTTTTCTTTATGACCTTTTTTTATACTTTCATTTATTTTTTTATATATATTTTCAACAAGCAATGGCACCGTCAGTATGGCAGTAGGTTTTGCTTCTTGTAAATTTGGTACAATGTATCTTAATCCTTCACAAATGGCTACACTTGCACCTTGTGATATTGGATACAAGAATCCTATTGTAGATTCATAAGTATGGTGTAATGGTAAAACTGAAAATAATCTATCTGTTGGATAAATTTTAACATACGCTGTTACTGCATTGATATTTTCTGCTAAATTTCTGTTGCAAATCATAACACCTTTTGAATTTGATGTTGTTCCAGATGTAAAAATCAAAACTTTAAATTCTTCTGGATCGATTTCAATTTTACTAAAACTATCGTCTCCAGATTTAACTATTTTTTTACCACTTTCTATTAGGTATGTAAGACCTACATCTTTTCCATCAATTGCTTTATCAGATGCCATCTCAATAAAATATTCAACTTCTGGTATATTTTCTTTTACTTTTTTAATATCCTCAGCTTTTTTTGGAGAATATATTATAGCAGTTGCTCTTGATCTTTTTATTACATTCTCGAGTTCATTTTCTGGTAATTCTCTATCTACTGGTACAGCAATCCCAACTCCGCAAAGTATTGCCATGTATGATACGTACCAGCCATATTGAGTTTCACCAACAATTATTATTCTTTTATCTTTTTGATTCAATAGTTTAACTAGTGCCGTGCCTAAAGCATTAACGTCTTCTCCAAATTGTTTATATGTAGTAATATTATATGGTTGCTTATGGTCTCTTTTTTCCAAAATGCAATCCTCATTAGGATATTTTTTAACAGCCTCATAAAAGAATTCTTTAACTGTTTTATAATTTGTATTCTCATAAGGTTCAGTTCGTTTTTTCTTTAAATTTTCTTTTTGAAGTTTTTCATAGTCAATTTTAACTTCTTCAAAATTTTCAACACTATCCATTTTTATTTTTCCAAATTTCATTTTTGGTATTTTAAAATTCATATTCATAACTACTTATTCTCCTTCATCTCTGGATTTCTTAAAAATTGTATAAAATTTTTGTCTATTTCTTTATATAGTTTTTCAACTACTAAATTTTCATTCTTTTTATAATACAAATTTCCACAGGCAAGCCCAAATATATGCGCAGACATAATATCAATATCCGAATTTTTAATTTCACCGTTTTCAATCCCTGCTTTTAAAATTTGCTTAACTATCTCTAAATATTCATTTATGTATTTTTGACAAGTTTTACTTCTACTGCTGTTTCCCCAAACTTCACTGAGTACAATAGACATAAAGTTGTCATATTTCACAATTATTTTGATTTGTATAAGAACAACCGCTCTTAATTTATCAATATATCTTTTTTGTTTTGATGTTTTAATTTGTATACTATTTTTTAGAAGATTCATTCCCTCTTCAATTAAGAAATTAAAGATTTCTTCTTTGCTTGCAAAATGATAATACAAAGTTCCTTTAGCTACTCCAACTTGTGAAGTAATTTCTTCAATGCTTGTTCCATCATAGCCTTTTTCAGCAAAAAGTTTCATTGAAATTTCGAATATTTTTCTCTTAGTTTTGTTCATTTAATTTCCCACTTTCTTAAAATGTATTTTACTCTCTATTTAGTTTCAATATAAAATTTATTGTTTTCTTGCTTTAGCATCTAATAAATCCAAATTATCTAAAGCTTTTCCTGTGCCTATTGCTACGCACGATACTGCATCTTGAGCTATCATTACATTTATTCCGGTGCTTTTTTGAATAAGCTTATCTATTCCATATAGTAAACTTCCTCCACCTGTCATATATATTCCTTTTTCGCTTATGTCTTCTACAAGCTCTGGTGGAGCCTTTTCAATTGTTGACTTAACACATTCTACTAGTTTTAATGCTTCTGGCAATAAAACTTTTAAAAGTTCTGATGAATGTACTGTAATTTCGGTTGGAAGTCCAGTTTCTAAACTTCTTCCTCTTACACTCATATCTATGTCTTTTTCTCTTGGATATACTGATCCTATCTGCATTTTCACATCCTCAGCAGTTCTTTCTCCTATTAGTAGATTATATTTATTTTTTAAAAATTTCATAATTACATCATCAAATTTGTTTCCTGCTATTTTTATTGAGGAACTTACAACTGAACCTCCTATTGAAATAACCGCTATGTCAGTTGTTCCTCCTCCTATATCAATTACCAGATTACCTGATGGTTTTGATATATCAATTCCAGCTCCTATAGCTGCTGCAACCGGTTCTTCAATTAAATAGACTTTTTTTACACCTGCCTGCATTGTAGCATCTATTACTGCTCTTTTTTCCACTTCTGTTATTTGCGATGGAACACAAATCATTATTCTTGGTGCAATAAATTTATTTGCACACACTTTTTTAATAAAATATTTTAGCATTTTTGCTGTTAATGTAAAATTAGATATTACACCATCTTTTAGAGGTCTAATAGTCTCAATAGAATTAGGTGTTCTTCCTATCATTTTTTTTGCATCTTTTCCTATTGCAAGTATATCGTTTGATTTTTTATCTATTGCAACAATTGATGGCTCTCTTAGGACAATTCCTTTTCCTTTAACATATGCTATAACTGTTGCAGTCCCTAAATCAATACCTATGTCTTCGCTCATGCATTTCTTCCTTTCAAATTATTCTCTTATAATTATTATCAAATTAAGCCTATTATATTACATTTGATGCAAAATATCAATTATTTTTTTTTGTTTTAAAAAAAGTCCAACTATTCAAGGCTTTTATAGCTCGAATGATTGGACAGTATATTTAGAATTGGCTCTTATTTAAATGAAATATTTATAGTCTAAATAACATCTTTTTTCCATAATTCATGTTTATTGCAATATGAATAAATTGTTGAGCCTGGTATATAGTTAAATTTACATTCAGCCTTATCTCCAGGATGTAAAAATACAATTTCTTCTTTATCTTGGTGTACAAGTGAAATCCACTCTATAAAATGATCTTCTTCCATAGGATGATTTAGTGTAACATTAATTTCTTTATCTACTTTTTTATATTTAGGAATATGCTTTTCTTCTGATGCTCCTGAACTGTTGGGTATTAGTTTTTTCATTTGCTCATTGCAACATTTAATTCCACAATTATCACAAGTACAATCATTTAGTACTCTCACTAAAGCTCCACATTTTAAGCATTTTTTAATTACTAGTTCATTATTCATAAAACTACCTCCTAATTTTATTTTTCATTTGTATTATATATGATGTTTTGTTAAAAAACAATACCTATTTTATTATAGTATTTTTTAAAAT
>CAZDPV010000050.1:0-7335 GCA_964507565.1 uncultured Clostridium sp. | reverse complement strand
ATCACTTATTCAATTTTTATTTTTGTTTCACATCAATTGTAACACTACATTTTTTGATTTTTTGATGGCAATTCTGTAATACAATTAGTAAAAAAGAATGATATATAAATTTATATATCATTCTTTATAAAATCTAGAAATTAATTAAACTTTCACATTATTTTTTTATATACAAATGTAATTTTTCATTTGTTTTAGTTTTTATTTGTCATTTCTTCTTTTGCTAATAACTCATTCCATCTCTTATCTACTTCTTTTTGGAATTCTTCTATCATCCATTCATTTCCTGGCTTAAACATGTGTTTAAATCTTTTTTGTGGTCTTAAAAATTCTTCTATTGGTAATTTTTTTGCAGGTTTATATGAAATATGATATACTCCATTTTCTATTTCATATAAAGGCCAATAGCACGTTTCTACAGCCAATTTATTTATTTGCATTAAATCTTCTGTTGGATATCCCCATCCTCTTGGGCATGGAGCAAATACGTTTAAAAACTTAGCTCCTTTGGTATATATGGCTTTTTCTGCTTTTTCATATAAATCTTTAAAATTCAAATAAGCTGCAGTTTGAGCAACATAAGGTAAATGATGTGCACCCATTATTTCCGTTAAATCTTTTCTTGATTGCATTTTTCCAGGAATTACAGTTCCTGCTGGTGATGTAGTGGTATCTGCAAACTTTGGTGTTGCTGATGAACGTTGAATACCTGTATTCATATATGCACCATTATCATAGCACACGTATGTCATATCATGACCTCTTTCCATTGCTCCTGATAAAGATTGGAGTCCTATATCATAAGTTCCTCCATCTCCGCCAAATGTTATAAACTTTGTTTCTTCATTTTGAGGTAACTTTCCCTGTTTTTTTAGTGATTTATATGCTGCTTCTACTCCTGATTCTGTAGAAGATGCTGATTCAAAAGCTGTGTGAATATATGAATCAGTCCATGCTGTATATGGATATATACAAGTAGAAACTTCCATACAACCTGTTGCATTTGAAACTACAACATGGTCTTCTGGTTTAACTGCTCTTAAAATCATTCTTGCAACTGCCGGAGCTCCACAACCAGCACACATTCTATGTCCAGCAGTAAATCTTGAGGGCTTATTAGCAACTATTTCTTTTACATTATACATATTATTTTTTCCTTTTTTTATATTTAGGTTTTTAAAAGGCTACCTATAAACCATTTTTTTATTCTTACTTATTTTGTAATCTATTTTGACTTTAATCCTAAATATCTATATGGATTTGTCATATCTTCTAGTTTTTGTAAATCGTCAAATACACTATTTATTTGAGCTTCTGTTACATCTCTTCCACCAACGCCATAAGTGTAGTTAATTGTTTGTACATGTATATTATTTACATACATTGCTGAAACTATGTCTTCGAATAATGGACCTCCTGTTACATTTAGTAATGGTACTTTGTCTAGTATTGCTATTGCTTTTGCTCCTGATAATGCTTGTGCTATTTCGTCTCCAGGAAATGGTCTAAATACTCTTATTTTTAATAAACCTGCTTTAATTCCTTTTTCTCTTAAACTGTCTACTACGTTTTTTACTGTTCCTGCAGTAGAGTTCATACAAACAATTACATATTCTGCATCTTCTAATCTATAACTCTCAAATAATTCATATTTTCTGCCAGTCATTTTTTCGAAGTCTTTTGCAACGTCTAATATAACTTGCTTTGCATTTGCCATTGCAACTGCCTGTTGCTTTTTGTGTTCTGTTAAATATGGCTGTAAATCCATTGGTCCCATTGCTATTGGATTTTTTCTATCTAGTAAACAATGCTCAGGACTATATTTTCCTATAAATTCTTTTACTTTGTCGTCCTCTATTAGTTCGATGTTTTCTATTGCGTGTGATGTTATAAAACCATCTTGGCATACCATTAAAGGTAATAATACATCTTTATTTTCTGCTATTCTATGTGCCATTATCATATTATCATAGGCTTCTTGGTTTGTTTCAGAGAATAACATCACCCATCCACTATCTCTTACTGACATTGCATCTGAATGGTCACTGTGTATGTTAAGTGGTCCTGAAATAGCTCTATCTACTAAAGCCATAACTATTGGAAGTCTTGAACTTGATGCAATTTGAACCATTTCCCACATATACTCTAATCCATTTGCTGAAGTAGCTGTCATTGCTCTTGCTCCCGCAGCTTCCGCTCCTATACATGCACTCATTGCACTATGTTCGCTTTCAACTGCAACAAATTCTGTATCAACTTTTCCATTATCTACATAACTTGAAAAGTATTGTGGAATTTCTGTTGATGGTGTAATTGGGAATGCGGCTACAACATCTGGGTTTATTTGCTTCATTGCATAGGCTGTTGCCTCGTTTCCACTTAAGCGTTCTCTAATACTCATATTATTTTCCCTCCTCTTCCATAGTTATTGCTCCAAAAGGACAAACTTTTGCACATACTCCGCAACCTTTGCAGTAATCATAATCAAAATCTGTTCTTTTTTGATTCTCTCCTACTGGAATTGAATCCTCTGGGCATACAGGAAAACATAGTCCACATTGTTTACATTTTTCACTAATGTATATTGGTTTCATGCTTCTCCAGTCACCTGTTTTAAATTCTCTGGCATTTCCTGCATCATATATTGTTCCACCTGGTGTCATATCTTTCCAAGTTGTATCTTTATCAATTTTCATAATACTTTATCCTTCCTTTCACTGCGCATACGCACATATATATTCTTTATTGTAATTGTTTTATTTCTTGCAATGCCATTTTTAGTGCTTTCATATTTCCTTCTATTACTTCAGGTTTTTTTGCAAATTTATGTTTAAATGATCCTTCCATATCTTTTAGGAAATCCTCTTCTGGCATTATTTGCGTAACTTTTACTATTGCTGCAAGCATTGGTGTATTAGGGAAATACTTTCCTAATGTTTCAACTGATACTTTATGTGCATCTATTGCGTAAACTCTACCTTCATAATCTTCTAATAAAGGCTTTATTTCATCCATTGTTTTTGTTGTATTTATTACTATTGCACCATCTTTCTTTAATCCTGACGTTACATCTACGGAATTTAATAGTGTATCATCTACAACTACTACATAATCTGGCTCATAAATATTGCTATGTACTCTAATCGGATTAACACTAATTCTATTATACGCAGTTATTGGTGCTCCCATTCTTTCAGGACCATATTCAGGGAATCCTTGTATGTATTTTCCAGTATTAAATGCTGCATCTGCTAACAATAGTGAGGCTGTTTTGGCTCCTTGCCCGCCTCTTCCATGCCAACGTATTTCTATTAAGTCTTTCATTTTTACCTCCTCATTTAAATAGTTTATGTGTTTATTATTTTCTCATCATAAGTATATATTTAAAAGCTGTTAATGTCAATGTTATATATACATTTATTGTGTGTCGTTTTTACTTTAAAATATTGTTTTCTTTAGCAATCATATTGCAAATCAAGTCTGCAGTATTTTCCACTCCTAAAGTATCACTATTTATGCATAAATCATAATTAGAAACTTCTCCCCAATTATTGCCTGTATAATTCTTGTAATGATTACTTCTTAATTTATTGATGGTTTTTATTTCCTTAATAGCATTCTCTTTTGTTAGCCCATATCTTTCAACTGCTCTTTTAATTTTGTTTTCCATACTGCTGTATACAAAAATATTAAAAACATTTTTTCTATCCTTAAGTATATAGTCAGCACATCTTCCAACAATTATACATGATGTATTTTTAGCTAAATCCTTAATTAAATTTGATTCTGCTATAAACAATTCATCAGAATTTGTTAATCCAGAATAGTATCCATTATTTAATTTATCTAAACTATTCATTTTTTCTTCTGTATTTTCTATGTATTCAGAAGATAATCCCGTATTTTTAGATAATTCATTTATTATTTCTTTATCATATAATTTTATTCCCAATTTTTCTGATATAAGTTTTGCAACATATCTTCCACCAGAACCATATTCTCTTGAAACGGTGATTACTATGTTTCCTTCTGTCTTTTTATTTGTTTCTATTTTCTCTTTTTCATTAACACAGTTAGAATCTTTTCTAGTTAATTTTTTAATCTCAATTATCATAAAAGTAGTTGAGAATATAAATGCCATTGCATCAGCTATAGGACCTGCATATAATACTCCCATAATTCCAAACAATTTTCCTAAAATAACCATACCCGGAATTAAAAATAATATTTGTCTTGATAATGATAGAAATGCACTTTTACCGCTTTTACCAATTGCTTGAAAGAATATTCCTGATGGTATTTGAACACCATTAGCAATACATAACATTAAGTATATTCTAAATGATAGACATGCAAATTCTATATAAAGATCATTTCCACTTCCAAACATACCTATTAATTTGTCTGGAATAAGCTGAAATAATATAAATGCTACCGTACTTACTATTAAACTAATTCCTAATACTATCTTTAATGTTTTCTTTACCCTATCATATTTTCCAGCACCGTAGTTATATCCTAATATAGGTTGCGCTCCTGCTGCAATTCCTATTATTATACTGTTTAATATTTGGCTAATTTTCATTACTATACCTAATACCGTAATTGGAATTTCTGCTCCAAATTTTGATTGCATCCCATATTTGCTAAGCAAATTGTTTTCAAATGCCATTACAAATACAATGCTCATTTGTGTTATAAAACTACTAATTCCAAGCATTGACACAGTTTTACTTGTTTTGAAATTAATTTTAAAATCACTTTTTTCTAATTTGACCGATTTGATTTTCTTTATATACATTACGTTAAGTACAAAAGTCAAAATCTGACTTAATACAGTAGCAATAGCTGCTCCTGTTACTTGCATTTTAAATACAAATATAAATATTGGATCCAGTATTATATTTAATATAGCTCCTAGAACCATTGAATTCATAGCATATTTAGGATTTCCATCAGCTCTTATTATTGAATTTAATGTAGTTCCAATCATCATAAATGGTAATCCTAAAACAATAACATATCCATAGTTTAAGGCATATGTTCTTAATGCATCTGTACATCCAAATAAATTAATAATTTGTGGCAAAAAGGCAAATCCCAGTATACACAATGTTAATGAGCCTATTGCAGATATGATTATTCCATTTGCTACACCTTTTGCTGCTTCTTCTTTCTTTTTTTCTCCCAATTTCAGACTTAAATATGCAGATGTTCCATCTCCAAACATTAGTGAAAAAGCTAAAGCAATCATAACTAGTGGGAACACTACATTGGTTGCTCCGTTTCCTAAATAATCTACTCCCCATCCTATAAATATTTGGTCTACAATATTATATATTGAATTTACAACTAATGATATAATACAAGGTATAGAAAATTTTCTAATTAATTTTCCTATTTTTTCATACCCTAATATGTTTTCTTTTTCTTTTTTCTTGATATCTTCTTCCATTTTTTATTCCTCTCTCTTTTATTTTTGAAATCAAAAAAGCAATACTTTTTGGTATTGCTTTTGGCAACTAATTTATTATATCACACTTTTTAGAATTACTGTAATAGTTTTTTTAAAATTAATTATTTTTTTATAGCTCTTAAATTTTAAAACTCTGTTAGGCGTTCCCTTTTTATTTTTTAATATTTTCTTTGCTGTTTCTCTACCTGATTTTTTCATAGGACTTCTCTTTTTATCATTTCTAGTTCTTGTTTATTTATTCCTGTGCAGGTTTTTATTGTTTCGTCATCAAAGTCTCTTCTTATCATATTTAATATTATTGTTTTGATTGTTTCATTTTTTCCCACTATCCTGCCGGTCTTAATTCCAGAAGCTCTTCCTCTTTCAATAGCCTCGTCTTAGATCTATGTCAAGTTTTTGGACATAAAAGTTTGTGTGTTTATTCAGCATTTTTTTCTAACGCATACTGTTTTTTTAGATAAATTTTAAATTAAAAATTAATTTAGCTATGAAAACAATATTAGTTATATGGTCTAAATATCTCTTTATTTTTTTTTATATTTATAGTATAATAATCTTTATAAAAATGAAAGGAGCGCGTGATATTAAAAATACCATGCAAAATTATTATGAATAGTAAAGATAGAGCTTATTTAAGAAGCTTAGCCAATTCAGTAACTGCAATTTTTCAAGTAGGAAAGGGTGGGATTTCTGATAATTTAGTAAATCAGGTAAATGATGCTTTAGAGGCACGTGAGCTTATTAAATTGAATGTTTTAGAGACTTCCCCAGATTATGGAACTGCCATTGCAGATGAGTTAGCAATAAAAACTAAAAGTACTGTTATCCAAGTTGTTGGCAAGAAAATTACTTTATATAGAAAAAGAGCAAAAGATTCTAAGATTAACATCAATATATAGAATTTTTAAGAATTGATATATTACATTTATAAAAACATCATAGAACTTCCCTAATTGACTTTATTGACATAATGTGCTAAACTAAAGGAAGTTTCATTTTATTATTTCCTCGCGTTTCAAATGCACTAATAATATTACTAAAAAAAATTTTTGGAGGAGGTGTTTAAGCAATGAATATTCCCCGTGGAAAAGATAATATAACATCCATTAGCTTTGTCTATATAGACAGAATTTATGAAGATGAAAAAAATGTTATCTTTATGGAGTTTAACAACGGAGACGACTGTAGTAAAGCTGTCTATGTAGGTAACCATCCAATCAATGAATTATTTGAACTTCTTCAAATTGGGCTTGTTCAGAAGCAACCCGTTGGATTAGATCCATTTTCCATGGTTTGGTGTTTGGCTTCGGAGGTGAATGTAGACAATCTTTTATGAGTCTCTAGCATTAGCGACTTTCCTTATTTACTTTTTTACTTAGTTTTTAGAATTTTATTTTTTAAAAGGAGTATGCTTGTAAATATGATAACCGTCTACTTTGTTGGAAACAAAACTTTGCAGGAGTCTGATGAGAGATACATCAAGCTTTGTAGAAAATTTTCTCATGTTGATCTCTTGCATAGATACGCTGTATCCAATTTCCGTCCATCTTGTACTGCTGATGATTTAGATATTTTGCTTAAGTGCAATGTTCGAATTATTGCAGTTGATGGTTTTGAAGTTTCTTCTAATTGGTTAAAGGAATGTGAGAGAAATAAGATTTCTTTTATCCGTTGGAACAATATGCTTCAGGACTGGGAAAAAGTTGCTTAACAAACTACTGGGGCTGTGCAAATTATGTCACAGCCCCAGCTTTTTATTATCTTACATTTATACGTTTTTTACCTTCTATAAGTTTTATTGTTATCTATAGATCTTCTTGCTCATCATTAAAAACATCACCATCTACTTCAATTGCATC
>CAZDPV010000049.1:0-7747 GCA_964507565.1 uncultured Clostridium sp. | reverse complement strand
ATATAGATTTAATTTTTATATATTTTTGTTTCACATCATTGACACTTATACAAAGTTTTATAAGAATTTTTACTAAATATCTTGTCATTTGTTTATTTTTGTGCTATATTATATAGGTACTTTATAAAAAGTATATTTTATCGAGGTGTAGCGCAGTTGGTAGCGCGCGTGGTTTGGGACCATGAGGTCGCAGGTTCGATCCCTGTCACCTCGACCATAAAAAGTATATTTTGTAGGAAACTACAGAATGACGAAAAGTATATCAAAAGTGCTAAAAGAAGCATTATTTCAAGGAATTGAAGTAATGCTTCTTTTTTATTTTAATCTTATTTTAATTTTATTTCAATTTTTTGTTTATCTTTTTTAGACGGAATCATAAATAATGCACCTACAATTATTGGTAAGTAGAAAATGTAAATTCTCCAGAATAAAATTGACATATTTATTGTTCCATTTTTAAATATTGAATTAAATAGTAAAAAGAATCCTCCTTCTGCCCCTAATCCAGCCCCTGGTGTTGGTGTTACTGTCATTATTAACATTAGAAAAGCTTGGACTGTTATTATTTGTAAAAAGTTTGTTCCACTGTTTCCAAATGCTCTATATACCATATATGTTATTGCATAGTATAGTATACTTTGAATAAGTCCTATTATTGCTATTTCTATTACTGTTTTTCTTTGTTTTTTCATTTCTTTAAATTGGTTGCTAAAGTTTGTTACACTTTCATCAAATTTTTCAATTTTTGCGTCAACATCTTTGATAAATCTAAATTTTCCAATTCTTATTTTTCCTACTAATTTAATTATTGGTCTTGATATTCTCATAACAAACTCTTTTTTTGTGCCTGCTAAGAACAACAAAATAATTATTAGTATATTTAATAAAATTCCGATAATTCCAATCCACACATAGCTTTTAAATGCTTCTGCGAAAAAACTAAATTGTGATATTACTACTAACATTGTGAAGATTATTAGTGTTGTTTGTGCTATTACAAATTTCATTGAAAGAATTGATAATGCATCACTTACTCTCTTTCCCGATTTGCTAAATTCATAGGCCTCCATAAGTTGACCTCCTGATGCAAATGGAGTTAAATTATTAAATAGCTGTCCTACCATTGTCGCTTTAAATGAAGTTGAAAATTTGTTATCTGGATACAGCTTTTTTATTGGTATATGAACTGTAATTGCTTCTGCTATCCACATTCCAATTAAGCAAAGTAGTCCTATTAGTACCCATTTGTAGTCTGCAGCTTTTAATACAGCTACTATGTTGTCTATTCCGTCAACATTTATCATATAAATTGTAACCCCAATGCATATTGCTATTACAAGAATGATATTTATAATTAGAATCTTTTTGTCTTTATTTTTTCCCTTTTGTTCTTTTGATTCTTGTGTTTCATTTTTATTTAATACTACTTCATTAACGTTTTCGTATTGTTCTAATGTTGTTTTTTTGTCGTTTTCTTCTTTCAAATCCAAATCTCCTTTTATTTTTTGTCTTTATTATTGCCTTTTATTATTATAAATATTTACTCCTGCTTTCTAACCTGAAAGTCGTAACTATTTGTTATGTCATCTATTACTGCTACATTAAGTTCTGTTATTTCTCCTGCTTCAAGTGCTTTTATTTTAAAACTTAGCGTTAATAATTTGTTCTTGTTTTTGTCAATTATGTCAATTGCAATATTAGTTTCTTCAGTTTTTGAGTTGCTTGTATTTTTTATATCTCCTAATATAGTGCTTACACCATCTCTATATGATAATTCAATATTGCTTATTTCATATTCATTAAATTTTTTGTCTTTTTTAAGTGATGAGCTTGTGTTTTTTTTAGTTCCATCTGTGTATGTTATTGAATACTTATCTCTGCTACTTATTTTTGAGTTCTCTTTGTTTAGCTTTATTGCTAGTATAGCTATAACAATAATAATGACTATTACAATAACCAACATAACTAATCTTAGATTTTTTTTCATTGCTTTCCTCCATTTTATAATATTTTCTTATGTTGCTATTATATTATAATTATGTTGTTATTTGCAATAGTTATATTGTTTATTTTTTATTTATATTATAGTAATATTACAATAACGTGACTCTCAATTACTAAAAATTTTTTATTTACATATATTCTTTATTGATTACATATATAAAAAATATGTTCAAAATGCTTGAATTTTTATCGTAAAAAATGTATAATGAATATGTTATGCAACTGTAGCGTAACTGGATAGCGCATTTGGCTACGAACCGGAAGGTCAACATTTTATAAGTGCTGATAATCGAGGGATTCAGGTTAGATAGTTTGAATTTTCCCCTGAACTTCCCCTTAATTTCATAAATTCTTGAAAATGCTATAAAATTCATTTTATAATATTTTCATATATGCAGCTGTAGCTTAACTGGATAGAGCATTCGGCTACGAACCGAAAGGTTACAGGTTCAAGTCCTGCCAGCTGCACCATTACTCTCAAGCTAATTTGAGAGTTTTTTTATTTACCTTTTTTCTATAAAGAATATACCTTTTCCCCTGAGTTTTCCCCTGAATTTCATAATTATTGTGTATTCTATCATATTCTCTTTGTTTTCTTTCTTCTGAAATGTGAATATAATAAAAATCAGTAGTGTCAAATTCAGAATGTCCCATCAATTCACGCAAAACTTCTTTATCCATACCTTTTTCACTATTTAAAGTTGCAAATGAATGTCTAAAGCCATAAACTGTCATATGTTCCAATTTGTATTTTTTTATAAAACCTTGTATTTTTTTAGTTAGTCTTTCTGGTACAAATGGTTTATGCTCTGTGTTTAAAAATACATATTCACTGTCTGTCCATTTTTTACCTGAAATTTCAAATAGTTGCATTTGCTTTTCTTGTAAAGTTTGTAACATTGTTTTTAATCTTTTAGATATAGGTATTGTTCTATAACTTTCTTCTGTTTTTAATTCTCCATCTTCATATCGATGACCTATTATTTTCATATGTTCATCATAAATTGTTGTATCTTTAAAAGCATTCTCAACTATAATCTTATTATTGTCAAATAATACACTTTTCCATTTTAGACCACATCCGTTCTTCAGGACGCATTCCTGTTTGTATAAGTGTTGCAAACAATAAAGCAAAACCTCTATTATCTTTCTCACAAGCATCTATCCATACTTGTTGTCTTTCTTCATTTAGATACGATATTTTTGTTTTGCTAGTTCTTTTCCTCTTTGGGAACTTTAGGTCAAATTCTGGAACTTCTGTTATTACTTTCTTTTCCGTTTTTGCATAATTTAATACTTGTCTAATCATAAGAAATAAATCTTTAGCTAATCTAGGAGTTTTTATTCTTACTTTGTTAATATATGTTTCGACCATCTCTTTGCTTATATCTTTAACATCATAATTCTTAAATTCCTTCTCGATATGTGATAATGTAGATACATAAGTTTCAAAAGTTTTTCCACTAATTGTTTTATTTGTAGTAGGATTAACTTTATCTTTTTTCCAGTTAAGCCAATCTTTTGAAATGTTTGTAAATAAAGTGTATTCCTCTGCTAACTCTTTAAAATTGCGTTGTTGCTTTGCCTGTCTATATTCTGTAAATTTATCTAATTCAACAACACATTCATCAGAAAATACTTTACTATCCATATTCATAGATTGTTTTTGTGCTTCGAAATACATATCAACAATTAATTCTCCTAGTCTTTTTCTAGCTTCTTTTTCAGTTAAAGCAGTTCTTGACAATCTAGGATTTTTGTCAATTCCTTTTATGACTGAAGCTATTTCTAATGTAACTCTAGCCTCATAGCTATTTCCTTTTTTTCTTATTGTAACAGTCCCTTTTGGTGATCTTTGTCTATTAATTCTTTTCATTAAATTCCCTCCATAACAAAAAGATTAAACAGACTACATTTAATTTTTTTAATTTATTTAAGCCCATTTAATCTTATATTATTTTTTCTTCTAAAACAAGGTTCAAGAAATTTAATAATGATATTTTCCATATTGACCATAGTTATCATTAAACCATTCCTGGAGTTTATGACCGTTTATAATAATTTTTCTTTTAAATCTAATTGCAGGGAAACCTTCTAACTGAACTAATTTCAACATTAAATTTCTTCCAATTCCTAATTGTTTTCTTGCTTCATCAACTGTTATTCCAAATTTCATATAATCGTTATCAATCGGCATTAGAATCACCAGCCTTACATGCTATTAACTTTTTTTCAGCATAAACTTTTCCTTCAGCAATATTCAAAACAATATTTTTAGGATATAGTTTAAAAGATTGTTTCATTTCAATAGCAAAATTTTGTAAATTTAATTCGCATTTATAATTTGAATGTTGCATACTTTCTAATGTTATTTGTGCATAAGCAATAGATTCCTTTTTATTCATTACATACACCTCCAACAAAAGTTTCAAGAAGTGATATAATATTATCCCAACCAATAATAGTATTATTTTTAAGTTGTATCTCACATTTTTCTACATATTCATAAGTTTTCTTTTTGCGTATTGATATTTCTAATTTTTTATTATCATCAGCAGTATAACTTATTTCTGCATATATTATATCTTGTGTTTCGTTTAATTTATCAGCCATTTTAAATAACTTTAATAGTTTTTCTTCCATAACATTTCCTCCAATTCAAATTTTATTTTTTACATATTTAGGTATATCTGCACATCTTCCAAGTTCTTCGTTAAATTCGTACCTGTTTTTTGAAGGGTTATAAGTATAAGCACTATAATTCCATTTTCTATAACTTTCATCTGATAAATGACTTCTTTTAGATAGTTCCATAGTTGCTTGTTCGTGCATTGCTTTTAAAAATAAATCGTCAGATGACTTTTTAAATTGATTTTGTTTTCTTTTTTCCTCAACTTTATTTTGAATCTGCTTATTATGCTTTTGCTTATTTCTTAATATTTTTTCTTTTTTATAATTTTCATATCTCGAATCTTTTGTAACTATTCTTGAAACTAATCCTTTGGAAACATTTAATTGCTTTACTATATCTTTTTGTAATAAATTGTTTTCAAAAAATAATTTTAATATTTTATCTTTCATAAATGTAAACTTTTTGTTAAACACTTTTTAGATATGACAAATTTAATTAAGTAATTTTACTTAATTTCTAATGATTCCATTTTCTTTTTAAATGCTTCTTGTTTCTTTTTCTTTTCTTTTAATTCCTTATGTAGTCTATATTTTAATTTTATTTTTGGTAGAAGTACTTCAAATATAAATAAGACTACAACAAAAGAAATTCCTAACAATACAAATCTAAAAAACATTTTACATTCTCCTTTCCATTAAAATACGCAGACAGATAAGAGCTTGTCCTATCTGTCTAACTAAATATAGTGTCCTTTAAATTTTGCCCTTCACTATATATACATTGTTTAAGTCGAGATTTTTCTACCGTAAATTTAAAAAAATTTTAAAATTTATAATTTCTTATTCCTTCGATAAGTTTTAAGATTAAAAATTGGTATCTATCTTCATCATTAAAACTATACTTTTTAAGCATTTTTTTCTTTCTATCAATAATCTCTAACATAGCAATTTCATTTCCACTTTGTGCTAATTTTCCTAATTCGTATAAACTTTTATTTTTCATTTGCTAAACCTCCCTCCAAGTATTTTCTTAGTTTAGTAATAGCTCTTAATTTTATTCTACTAACAGACCTTGAGCAAATTTCTAAAATCTTTGCTGATTCTTCTTGTGATAATTCCTCTTGAAATAGCAAAAAAATAACTGCCTGCTCAATAGCAGACAGCGAATGCAACGCATTATTTAATTGTAGTGTGGTTTCAAGCTCATCAATAGAGCCAATACTTCTATCTAATGTAATGTACTCTTGAATAAATGCAGAATAATTTTCATCATCTACAATAACTCTTTCTTTATTCATAATATTCATTTGTTTTTTGAAATATCCTTTTGAAGCTAAAATTATAGTTTTATTAAGAAAACTATCAAACCTTTTCTCTTTTGATTCTGAAAGATCGGAATAATCTTTATACACACTCATTTTGTGTTCCTCCTAAATTTAAAAATTTAGGCTCATATTCCTATTTAATGGAACACAAAATTGAAATATAAAAACTCCTTTCTTCTAAAAAAATTAACAAAAAGGCCTATAAATCTATTTAGTAATGTATTTTTATTCCTTAGTACATCTCAAATCTTTTGCACTTTCAATGTTATATTTCGCTAAATAGGTCTATAAACCTGAGCAAATTATATAAAATTTTAAGTGCGTTTTTTGTCGAAATTTGTAGATAGAAATTGCATAATGTCACATAAATCAATGTTTTTAAAACGAAAAAGTCAGTTAGAGAGATACTTTCAAGCCTTTTGTGTTCCTATAATGGTATAAAATTAGACCTTGTTATGGTGTGTAATATTCCTAAATGGGGTTATAGAATATACTCATTCAGGAACAAAAGCATTAAGGAGGGAAAAAATTTGCAATGAATGCACTAGAAATCGGAATAAGGATACGAAATTTAAGAGAAGAAACTTTTGGAGAATCAAGACAACTCTTTGCAGAAAGATGCGAATTATCTGTAAACAACCTTTGCAAACTTGAAAATGGCCAGATAAAATTAAGCTCAAACGCATTAACTAAAATTTGTCTTGCAACAGGTGCAAATGCTGATTACATATTATTTGGAAAAGATAACTACAGAAAAAATTCAATTAGAGGGAAAATTGAAAACTATTTAACTAGGTGTACTGAGGATGAATTAAGGACTTTCTATATATTTATATCAACTATAAAAGGTCCATTTGGAAATACAAAAAAATAGCAGGTAATTCTGCTATTTTTTATATTGTATATTTGTATCATTTTCTAAATATTTAATAATGGAATTAATAGAAGTCTTATGAATTATTTGAAGTGTTTCAATATTTGATTTTGGAGAATATTTTGAATCTGTCATTTTTTCAATCATAATTGGAATTTTAATGTTTTGAACATTACAAAACATATATGTTGCAATTTCAAAAATATATTTTATATATTTATCATCAGATACTTCAGCAGCATTCGCAGATATTAATTCTTCTTGCATCACTTTTCTAATATTTTCAAAAACATTTTTACCATGTTTTTCTATAAATGGTTTAAATATATAGTCCTTCATTTTTCACACACCTTTTTATAAACAATTTGATAATTTCATAATGTCTTTATTATGATTATCTATGTATTTTCTTGTTGTATTTATACTACTATGTCCTGCCTGTGATGCTATTTGAGCCTCAGAATATCCTGCCTTGTAATATGCTGTTGTGCAATAATAATGTCTTAGTAAATGGGGATGTAAATTATTTATTTGTATTTTTTTATTATATTTATTTAAAACTCTGTTTATTAAATTTCTGTTGAGTGGCTTATTTCTATAATATCCACTTTTTTTGCCAATAATTAAATATGTATTTTCTGTATTGTTTTTGTTTCTTTCTTCCAAGTATTCCTTAATAGAATTATACATTATATCATTTATACTAACTGTCCTGAATTTATTACCTTTTCCAATTACTTCAATATATCTTTCTTCTAAATGAATATGTGTTAGTTTAATTGATACAATTTCACTCGCTCTAAATCCACCATATATTGCTAAACACATTATACAATAATCTCGTTTATTATTAACTGCACTGTAGTGTTACAATTGATGTGAAACAAAAATAAAAATTGAATAAGTGATTTAA
>CAZDPV010000048.1:0-8269 GCA_964507565.1 uncultured Clostridium sp. | reverse complement strand
TTACTTTTGTTTTTTCATATTTAAATAATATCACAAGTATTTTAAAAGTACAATATTTTTTTATGATTTTTGTGTATATTTCATAATTGTAATATTTTTGTAACATTGTAATATTATTTAATGTACCTTTCATAATCAATTTACTGGAGGATTGTTGTCCAACTTTATAACAATAATATTATTTATTATTTCTGTTGAAGGTTCTGTTTGATATGTTTTCATATTTCTAAACTGTTCACTATGTATAATATTCATATACTCTTTTTTTGAGCATACGTTTATTTTATATCCAAAGTATCTAATAAACAACCTTTTCCAGCAATTTACACATCCATTATAATCGTTCCATAATGAATTCCAATCACCTATGTATCCTATATTCATACTATAAACTTTAGAGTTTTTTATTAGTTCATCATTCTGTATTCTTCCAGCTAAACATACTTTTTTTGTATTATCTTTGTTTTGTTCCTGTATGTCATCTAAAATTTCTTGTGCTATACTTAAAGTTTGCCTATTTGTTAAATCCATTGATACATAAGTTGCATTCGCACTAATTATATATGTATAAATTACTATTATTATTGTAGCAATTGAAAAGATTCTTATTTTTTTTATTTTAATTTTTTCAATAATTAAGATATATATTATTAAACTAAAAAGCATTGGTTCCTTGGCTAAAATACCATTTATACTATTGCCAACTATTATATATATAGTGTTAAGACCTATTGGTAGAATCAACAATATTAAAAATTCGAAAATCAACTCTTTTATCTTTTTTGTTTTTATAGCATTTACAATAACATAACCAACTAATATTATAAGCATTATGCCGTACAAAATTTGTCTATTATAAAAACTATTTTTAACTATGTCATCTGTAAAATATATTTTATAATACTCCGTGTACAATCTTACTAAGCTATTTGGTATCTGACTTAGTATATTTATTATTCCTATTTTATTAGCTCCCCTATATGCTGAAGTATTCGTATTGTATAATTGCAAAAAGATTTTTGAAATTAACCCATATATAAGTATTCCAATAATTATAGATATAACTGAAAATAGAATATCCTTAACAGCGTTTTTGATTTTATAATCCTCTTGATTATTTATCATTCTAATAAAGACATATATAAGGCACAGTCCTACAGCAATTCCTATATATCCTTGATATATTCCCATAGACAATGCAAATAAAATTGACGAAATTATTATTCCAATTTTTTTATTTTTTCTTTTAATTCTTTATATTTTTTCATATTTTTTGTTTCCTCTTTAATATTTCAATTGTCGTTTTTTCATTATAATTATTGCATCGTTTTTTTATTTTTCTTCCACTCTTTCTTTTGAGCCTTTTATCATCTCTTTTATTGCTTGGAAGAAATCAGCTTTTTCTTTGTAACATTTATGCTTTCTTATTGCGAATTGTAGTATCAATAAATAACACAATTTTTTTGAATATCGTTTAAAAACTGCTCCTTGACAGAACAAATATTTTAAATCCATTCCTTTATACCATGTACTTTTTTTATTTTCAACATATCCTATGTATTTGTCATAACTAATTATTTTTAAGCCTTTTCTATAGCAGTCTGCAAGAAATATTTGTTCTTCTCCTCTTGTTATTTTTGTGCCTGCTCCATAATACGTGTCAAATATTACTTTGCTATTTATTACAGACTCTCTTTTGAATGTTATTTCATAAGACCTCACCTTCATTAAATTCAAGAATGAAATTTTTCCATTTTTAATTCTTTTATTTTTCCTCTCTTTGTTTTTACTTTCAACAAAAAATATTATAATATCAGCTTTTTTATTTCTTTCAAAAGCCTCTTCTATAATATTTTGATAGTTATCAACATATTTAATATCATCATCCGCTAGTATACAAATATCACCACTAGAATTTTTTATTGCACAGTTTCTACTCTTGCTTAAACCCACTTCACTTTTAATTGTAATAATTCTATTTTTTCCAATATTAGTATTTATGTTACCAAATTCACTTTGATTTATTATTAGACTTGGTTCTTTTATATTAGATTCTTTTATAAATTTTTCCCAGTCTTCAATACTTTTTAAATTCATTATCGATACTAATGTCTCAACTCTACCTTCCACTTTATTTCACTCTCAATTCTATATTTAAATTTGCTTTTGCTGTCAAAATTTTTTTATTCTAATTTATTTAGTTTTATTTTGCTTCTTCCTCTATATTATAAATAGGTACAATTATACTAATCAGTGGTGTTTTCATTATCTTTTCCAAAAGAATGTCTCCTTTTCACATTTATAAATATTTGTTTAAAGTATGTAAAGTATGAATTTTTTCTATACAAACAATAATATATCATATTAGGTATAATTACGCAAACCGCCAATTTACCAATTAGATTTATTATATTTGCATCCTTGAACAATAAATTAGCCAAAATAAATGTTATAGATCCTGTAGTTAATGCAGTTATGAAATATATTATAGTTTTACCATAATATTTTACAACATTTTCTTTTAACCCATATTTATATAATATTAGACTTTCCCACCAAAAAGCTATTCCTAAAGTTGATATAGTTGTTCCAATGAAAACTCCAATAATACCATACTTCTTTGCTAATATTATTGAAATCACAAGATTTACAATAGATTCGACTACTGGTTTTTTTCTATCCTGGTAGTACAAACCTAAAGCATCTCTAAAAGTGAGAACTGTTTTTCTCATTCCTGCTATAAAGAAATTTAACACAATTACAAAAACTATTGGCATGTCTATTATAAATTCATTTCCTATCCATACATTTATAAAATCATTAAATATTACAAATAAGCAAATTGATACAAATGAATAAATCCAATAATTCATAAAATAGATTTTTTTAAATATATCATACAACTTTTCCTTATTATCTGTTATAGCCAAGTTTCCTATGCTTGCAGTTGTTGATGTAAAAAACTGTGATAATGTCAATTGAAGTGCATTAGTTATTAAGTAATAATTAGAATATAACCCAACTGCACCAAGTCCTACATATTTTGCAATTACCAAATTATCAGTTGCATTTACTACAACTCCTCCAATTTTATGAAGTATAATTGCTCCGATGTTTTTCTTTATTTCTTTTTTTTCTTGTTTTATTAAAGGTTTTGCATTATTTTCCTTTAAATACGGATATAGTTTATCCGATTCTTTTGAAATCATTAAGTTTTCAATTATAGTAAATATTATTTGGGCTATTAAGTATGCTATATAATCTTTGCTAATTAACAAAATAACAATTTGCACTACATTTAATGCAAAAAAACTTATATATTTGCAAATTGTTGCTATGTATTTTTTTTGATCTGATACAATAAGTGTTCTTTTGTATGAAAAGAAATATGAACATGCTGTATTTATTACAAATAACGCATACACTAAATTTATATTTACGTCTATTTGTGGCATTTCATTTATTAACTTTGGTAAAAATGGAATTAGACACATTCCTAATATTAAAATAGCCACCCCTATTATTATATATAATTTTTTGTATATATTCATTAGTGATTTTATTTTTTCTGTATCTTTTTCTGCTAGTGGCTTATATAAACTATATGTTATTGCTGAGCCCACACCTAATTCTACTAAGCTAAGGATTGTTAAAATATTTGTAAATAATCCATTTAGCCCTAAGTATTCTTTTGAAAGAATTTTTACAAATACAAATCTTCCAATTAGACCAATAATTACGCCAAATACTTGTCCTATCATTGCGGTTATTATATTCTTAATTGAATTTTCTTTTCGCATTTACTTTACTGCCTTTTCCTTTCATACAAATTCCTACTGGTAACCATTATTTATGACATTTGCAAATTATCAAATTTAACTTTTTCTACACAATTCTCCTCAACTTAGCATTTACCGCATAATGTAAAAAATAGTATGCTGATTTTATTATTCCAAATTTCTCAACATTTCTATATAAATTCCATGTTCTTTTTATTGCTTTAACTTTATTAAATGATAACGATTGAGCCTGTCTTCTATATGCCGTAAGTACCTCATCTAATCCCCACGCAGTATTCCCATCTTTTAAAATTTGCCACCACGTTGCCGTATCCTGTCCCCTTCTTATATTAGGCATTATAAGTAACTTCTCATCTAGTAATTGTCTGTTTATCATTACCGTAGAAGTCAAAATTACAGTATTTTTCAGTGATTGCTTATATGTAAGTGATTTAGGGAAAATTTTGATTTCCTTTGTCTTTCCATCTTCTTTTAAATATTCATATTTAGTATAAGTAAAATTATAATTATTGCTTTTCATGAATTTTACTTGCTTTTTTAGCTTGTCCTTCTTCCATAGATCATCTCCGTCTAAGTAAGCGATAAATTCTCCTCTAGCAACTTTAAGTGCTTCATTTCTAGCTATTGCTACTCCAGAATTTTGTTTTAGATCTATTACTTTTACTTTTTCAGTAATGTCTGCAACATTTTCTCTTGCAATTTCCAAGCTTTTATCTTTTGAACAATCATTTACAATAATCATTTCCCAATTTTTATATGTCTGTTGGCATATCGATTGTATGGTATCTTTTATGTATTTTTCACAATTATAAACTGGAATTATAATACTTATTAAATCATTTTCGACGTTGTTTTTCGATTGTTTTTTTGCACTATCCAATTACTTACTCCCCTCATGGAAATTCTTTTGATTTTATTAGCTTTTATTTTATTTTCAACTCTATTTTTAAATTATAATTTCTGGTTTCGTATTCTTGTTTATTATTTCATATTTTTTTGTTTCATATTCTTGTTTATTTTGCAACGCCCTTTTCAAATAATGATTTAAACGTTCTAAAAAATATCTTGGCATCAAGTTGCAAGCTCCTATTATCAACATAATATAATTCCATTTCCATTCGTTTCTCGTAAGTTGTTTTGCTTCTTCCCTTAGTTTGCCATAATCCTGTAAGTCCTGGAGTTGCTCTCAAAAATTTTGAACTTTGATTTCCATATTTTTTTAATTCTTCCTCCACTATCGGTCTTGGACCAATTAAAGACATCTCCCCTTTTAGTATATTTACTAATTGTGGTAATTCATCCAAGCTACTCTTTCTCAAAAACTTTCCAACCTTCGTAATTCTAGGATCATCATTTAACTTAAAACTCTTTTCAAATTCTTGTTTTTGTTTTTCTGTGAAAGCATTTTTCATTTCATCAGCATTTTCGCACATTGTTCTAAATTTATATATTTTAATAGGCTTTCCATCCTTTCCAATTCTTTCATGTGCAAAAAATATAGGACCTTTAGAATCTATTTTTACTATTATTGAAATTATTATGAATAATGGTGAAAATATTATTAGTCCTAAAATAGAAAGAAATACATCTAATATCCTTTTTACAGTTAAATACATATTAAATTTTATTTTTTCTCTAATTTGCTCAGCACTTTCTTTTACCTGTAATTGTTTATTTTCTACCGTTTCCATCTTTTTTTCCTTCAAACTAACTATTATTTTATATCAATCTTATTGTATACTAATTTATTTTCTAATATTTTTTTTGGATTGTATGTTACCAGTTCTTCCAATCTATCAGCTCCAATGCGTTTTTCAAATTGTTCTAGTATTTCATTCATTTTAATGTAGTTAGTAGAACTTCTATGAGTATCTGTTCCTAAAAAGGTAACAGCATCCTTGTCAAGTAACTTTAATAAAGTTTGTTGTGCCTTATGACCATATCTCTCAATAATAGAAGCATAATTACATTGCAATATTGCACCTTTTTTGTACCAGTCCAATGCAACATTAACATCTTGTTGGACAATATCGTACCTTTCAGGATGTGCAATTACTGGAACATAATTTGCATCAATCAAGTCTTTCAAAACTTTATCTAAATATAAAATTTTAGAATGCATTGGTAACTCAAACAATACATATCTGCTATTTGCCAAAGTTGGAACCTTACTCTTTTGAATAAAATCCAATATTTCAGGAGTTACATAAATTTCAGCACCATTATGCAATTTTATATTCAAATTTTCTTCTTCCAACTTTCTCTGGATAGCATTAATTATCATTTGTCTATCATCTTTATCAATATCGTATTCATTTTCAATATAGTGAGAAGTTGTAATAATATCTGAAAATCCTGCATTGTAAGCTTCCCTTATCATTGAAAAAGTTTCATCAATACTCCTTGAACCATCATCTAAATTAGGAAGAATATGTGTATGAACATCAATCATATTTTTTTCCTCTTACTTATTATTCTCTTTAAATCTATTTAATTGCTCTAGAATTTCCTTTGCTTTTTCAGATGTTACCGGAACAGAATTAACCCCTTTGGGTGGTTCTTCAAAATTAATATTTAAAGAACTTCTAGTTGTAGTTTGATTATTATTCTTTTCAAAAGAGTCTTTTTTAAATTCAACTTTTTCTTTAACTTCTGAAGTGTCTCTACTTTCAAACGTTTTTTTGCTTTCTAATGAATTATTTTCTTTTCTTTCTTCCCTGCCTTCATGATAGTCATCATCTCTACTATCTTCATCTTCAAATCTGTGAGAATGACGCCTTGTTCTTGTAGATGGATAATCACTTGTACTCGAATAATAATAATATCTATCATCATACTTCTTACTAGAAACCTTAACTCTGTTAAGAACAACTCCAGCTATACGGCCCCCAACATGTTCTATTCTTCTCTTAGCATCCTTCAAATCATCAGACTTTGTCTTGCCCTGTGAAACAACCAATATTGTTGAATCAACAATTCTTGAAACTAAAGTAGCATCAGTTACTAATAAACAAGGTGCACCGTCAAAAATGATAACATCAAATACCCTTTTTAGTTCGTTAACCATTTTTAAAAGTCTTTCAGATTGTAGTAGTTCAGATGGATTTGGAGGTATGTTCCCTGCTGGAAGAACGTATAAATTATCTATCTTTGTTTCTAAAATACATTCTCTTAATTTTACTTCTCCAGAACTTTTACTTATGTTTATTCCTGATAAATAATTAGACAATCCTGGATACATATTAACATCAAAAATAGAATGTTGACGTGGTCTTCGCATATCAGAATCCACTATTACAACATTTTTATTAGCCTGTGCAAATGTTACAGCTAAATTAGCGACAGTGAAAGACTTGCCTTCACCCTGTATAGTACTTGTTACAAGTATTGTTTGAGCTCCAGGTGTCTTGTTTATGTATTGCATATTTGTTCTTAAAGTTCTAAAAACTTCAGAAACTGGAGACTTTGGATCTATTTTTGTAATTACTTCTTTTTTCATTTATAATTCCTTCCTTGCTTTCATAACTATCTACATATAAAACTATTTTCATTATTTTTTATTTGATAAAAATTCACATTCTGGTAATTCTGCTAGTACCAATAAACCAGTTGCACTCTCAATATCCTTAGCAGTTTTTACTGTGCTATCTAACATATTCATCAATAATATAATTCCAATAGAAACAACTAATCCAATAATTGCAAATATTGTTATATCTTTAGTGTGATTTATATTACTTGGGCTAGTAGGAGTTTCTGCTTTATCAACAACACTAATATTATCAATTTTATAAATTTCAGCGACCTTTTTAGAAAAAACTTCAGTTAATTCATTTGCAATTTTTGAGGATTTTTCCGAGTCTGCATCTGTTACAGAAATTTGTAAAATTTGAGTTGATTTAACAGCTGTAACATTAATTTCATTCTTCAAATCATCATCTGTTAAATCTGTAAAGTGTAAATTATCTATAACTTCTCTAACAACGGTATTGCTCTTAGCAAGCTCTTTATAAGTTTCTATAAGCTTATCATTTAATGTAACATCTGTTGAAGTTACTGCAGCACTTGCGCCAGTATCTGATGAGGCATCTTTTTGTGCCAAAATCAGTGTGGCTGAAGCCGTATATTTAGGCTTTACCATGTACATAGAATACACATATCCAACTGCTATTGCACAAACTACCATTATAATAATTAGTATTTTTTTATCCCAAAATAATTTTAGTAGTTGCTTTAAATCTATCTCTTCTTCCATTTTTATATATGTATGATTATAAATCATACTCCCCTTTCATCATAATTATAATTTATATTTAGTCATTTGTAGTACATTATTTTTTGTATACCTATCCTATTAAATTTTGCTATTTATAATTTTATCATATCATTTAAAAGTATGCAATAAAAAAGAAGGTTTTTGATAGTATAAATTTTTTGTAGGACATCTTTTTATAAAATCCTGAAAGTGT
>CAZDPV010000047.1:0-9775 GCA_964507565.1 uncultured Clostridium sp. | reverse complement strand
ATTCAAATGCTGATTTAGTAACTCCAACAGAAATTGATGCAGATAGTGCACAAAAAACTGTAATATTACCACCAACTGGGAAAAATAAAAATTTTATAGTAATAATCCTATTTGTTATCGGAATATTCTTTCTGAGTAGTACAATAGTAATTTTACAGAAAAGCACACAGTAGACTGGGAAAAATTTACATAATTATTGACAATTATGTAAATAAGTGCTAAAATAAAGCTAATGCAGTGGTTGCAGAGTAGAAAATGTTAGTTATGGCAAAATACATCTTAGGAGGATGACATCATGAAAAAGTTTTTTTCTATCGTAATCGCAGTGGCAATGCTTCTTACATTTGCATCTTGCGGGTCGTCCGCAAAAACTGAGAATGTGCAAAGCAAAGCCGAAAGCTCCAGCGAAACGGCCTCTTCTTCGGAGGAAGTCAAAAAGGAACCGGCAAGCTCTACTACTGAAGAAAAATCTTCTGAGGTAGCAAAGCCAGAAACGGCAAGTTCTAGCGAAGAGCAGGGTAAAATTGTGCTCCCATCGGGCAAACCAACCAAAGAGGTAACTACAAAAGGATCAAAATTTAACATAGTAACGAAAACATATTCTAATGGACAAGAATACTATGTTCTACAGTTCAAAGACGGTGATAAGGATGAAGTGTATACAGATAAAGATGCAACAGCCAAACGAATTGATGAATTGCAAGGTACGACCGTTACAACGACTGTAAGTGAAATATCTTCCAGTTCTGAAGTATCAAGCAAAACGGACGAGTCCAATGAAATTCCTGTTGTAACGCCTGATCCAGATCGAGGATACAAAGATGAATCGTCTGGAATTACTTTGCCCGACGAAGATCCTATTAGCCAAAAGTTAATAAAAACTAAGGACGGAGTAGGAAAACTCATAGAAAAAGACTACAAAAACGGGGACATTTATTATGTTTTTCGCTATAATGATGGAAAAATCGGAGGTGCATATAGCGACTACAATGCAGCACTATATATGTACGGAACTTTTCAATAACTAGCATAATGCGGTGGGGATATTTGTTTTCCCCACCGTTTTTTTAAAACAATAATATAAGTAAAGCAATATAAAGTTTTTTATCATCAACATTTTGCGTATATAGAAAAAACAACAATGCTAAAATTAAGAGATTATCAGAAGGAATTTTAAATCCAATATTACAAGCATAAATGCTTACGCAAACTTTAATTATAACTATAATATTATATGAAAGAAATATTAGAATGTTACACTTTTGTAACAAAAACTTAATATTTCTTTTTTTTAGTGAGTTTCCGTAAAAATAAACCTAAAAACATAATATTGAGTGAAAGAGTAAAGACTTGAAAGAAATAAAATTTCTATATATATTATTATTATGTAAGAGTTTAATCTAAAGGAGGACTATTATGCTAAAAAGAATAACACTAAAAACAACAGCATGTTTAGTTATAATTATTATGCTATCTAGTATTTCTATGCCAATATGGGCAAATAGTATAATGGAACAAACAGATGCAACAACTGAGGATAATGTAAAATTTGATGCAACCATAAAAAGTGCACACGAATATACATTAAATATAGATGAAAATCCTACAATAGATATTAAAATAGATGTAAAAAATGCAGGATATATTAAAGATGCAGTAATAGAATTCTCAAATACAAATTTTAAATTTAATACAATATCCAATGAAAATATAACTAAATTTGAAGATAATAAAATATATTTAAGCCAAATAACAGCTGAAAAGAGCATAATATTAAATATCCCAATAAGATTTAATAAAGCAGATTTGATAGATTCAGAACAATTTAAAAAAGATAGCAATGTTATATTAAATGCAGTATACATTGACACTAGTGGAAAAGAAAACAAAATTGAAAAAAAAGTAATAGAACATATAGAATGGACCGCACAAGTAGAAGAAAGAATAAGTCAAGAACTTGTAAAGTATATAAAAATTGACTCAAATAAAACTATGATTAGTTTTAAAGTAAAAGATGAAATAGTAGATGGAAAAATTCCATATACCAATAAAGATATAAAAATAGATGTTCCACTATTGGAAGGGAAAGAACCAAGTAAAGTAATATGCATAGGAAATAACACAAGTTATTCTTATAAAGACAAATTATTATCAATAAATGTAAATAATGAAAAAGATGAGAATGGAAAAATAAAATGGCTAACTAGCGACGAATATATGATAACATACATTTATGATACTCAAACAAAAGAAGAAAATATTAAAACAAAGGCAAAATCAACAATAGTTGTAAATAAAGAAAAAATAACATCAGAAACTAAACAAAATGATTTTAGTATAAAAGAATCCAAAGGGAATTTTATAGATGGAGAAATAAATGGAGACACACAAATAAGCAAAGGATATTTATATGCTAATTCTTATAAAGGAGAAAACATATTAGAAACAACGTATTCCTCAATATATAAAATAAACATAGGTTATTGCGATTTAATAGATAATGTAAGTGTTAAAGAATATTATATAAATGACAACTACCTAGACAAAACGATTGAGGTTTCAAAAGATGAATTTACTAATATTCTGGGTGAAGACGGATATATAAAAATATTTGATCAAAAAGGTGTAGAAATTGGAAAAATTACAAAGGATATTACAAAAATAGAATTAAACAATTATGGATTAAAATATGAAACTAGTAAGCCAATATCAGAAGGATTTATAAATTTAATTATAAATAGAGCAATCAACTTAAATAAAAAATATACCGCAAAAGAAATCAAAAAACTTGAAACAATTAAAGAGTCAATAAAAATATCCTCAACTTATAAAAATGAGGAAATATCAAATATAAATGTTGAAAAACTAATAAAAGTTAATGAGCCCACATCAAATGCCACATTAGAAATAAATAAAGACACTCTATCAACAGTAGTAAATAACGAAGACGTAGTAATAACTGCTACTCTAGAAAAAAACGATATAACAGATGCATTGTATAAAAATCCTACAATAAAAATAACACTTCCAAGACAAGTTACGAAAATAGAATTAAAAGATGCACACTTACTATATGAAGATGAATTACTTCCTACAGAATTTACCGCTAATGGAAATGAAATACTTCTAAAACTAAAAGGAATACAAACTAGCTATTCAACACAAGCATTATCAAAAGGATGTGTCGTTAGAATAGTTGCAAATTTGATATTGGACAATTTATCAACAAATAGCAGTGAAAATATCACATTGACATATACAAATGAAGCAAATCAAGAGGAAAAAATAATATATAAACCAATTAACTTAGTAGCACCAACAGGATTTGTTACAAAAAATTATGTAACTTACAATAATATGACTACTGAATCAGTAATAGATGAGAAAAGCATAACTCTAAATGCAAAAGATGAATCAAAAGTACTACAAATTGGTGGCGCTATTGTAAACAACCAAAACGAGGAAAGCACAGAAGTGTGCATTCTTGGTAGATTTCCATGTAAAGACAACTTAAAAATTGCGGATGCTTCATCATTAAAAAGTACATTTACAATGAAACTAAAAAGTCTAATAAGTATAGTAGGAGCAAATGCAACAGTCTACTATTCTGAAAAAATAGATGCTTCAAATGACTTAAATGACTTAAATAATAGTTGGAACACAAATTTTGAGGAGAATTCTAAGTCATATTTAATAAAAATAGACGAAACAGTAAAACCAAATTCTGTAATAAGCTTTAAATATAATGCTGAAATAGCATCAAATATGGATTATGATAATGTTTCTAATACTATATATGCAGTGTATTATAATAATAAAATAGAAAAAGCGAATTTAATAATAGAATCTAAGCCAGTAGCAATTAAAACTGAAAGTATTCCACAAATTTCAACTAAGATAGAAGCATTTAACTATAAAACGGGAGAAAAAATAGAAAAAGGAAAAGGTGTAAAAATAGGCGAATATATAAGATATGTTGTTACAGCAACTAATACAGGAAAAGAGACAGCCAAAAAAGTAATATTAAAAGTATATAAACCACAATTAACAGCATTTTCAACGATTCAAAAAGATAACCAAGCAAATTCATATATAAAATCAGATGATTACCAATCAATATATGAAGAAATAACCGTAAAAGATTTGGCATACAATGAATCCGAGCATAAAGAAATTGTGATAAAGATATCACAAAACAACAGTATAAATTCTGAAATTGAATTAAAAACGGAAATAACAGCTCAGAATCTAAATACTGTTTCAAAAGAAGTTTATAATAACAAAATAATAGGCGGAACACTAGAACTTGACATAAGTTCTGACATACAAAAAGATAATTTGAATATAGGGGATGAAGTTTCATACTATATTTCGGTACAAAACTTTAACACGGATAATATAAAAAATGTAATAATAGAAATAAATATACCAGAAACAATTTCAGTAGAGGATGTAGGAAATGGAATTTATGACCCCAAAACAAAAATATTATTATATAAATTAAACGAAATAAGTAAACGCGAAATATTTACCTTTAAAGCAAAGATAAATCCAACACTAGAAGTAAATAAAGAGGTAAGCATCATAGCAAAAGCTACAGCAGAAGGAATAGATGAAAACATATATTCAAATAAGTATATATTTACAGTAGATGACATAAATGGTATTGAAGCAAAATTAACAAGTAACATAAATTCATCAATGTTAGATACTGATAGGATTGAATATTACATAGATATCAGAAACAATTCTAAAAAAAATGCATCTATAACAGTAAGCGACATACTTCCAAGTGAATTAAAACTTATTAAATTCTTTATAAAAGACGAAAATGGCATAGTTGAAAAAAATGATAAAACTGGGAGTGTCTACGTAAATCAAATAATAGAAACAGGTAAAACTATAAAAATTACAATAATTGGAATGCCATATCTAATGGACACAATGGGGCAAAAAAAGAGTATAGAAAACAACCCTTATGTATTTATAAATGAACTACCTGGAAAAATAAATTCAATATCAACGGAGATTATAGGTACATCAAATTTTAACTTTGTAGATAAACAAGAACAAAATAAAATCAATTATTGTATAAGCGGTATGGCTTGGAAAGATAATAACTTAAATGGTGAATATGACGAATCAGAGGAAAAACTTTCAGGTTTAAATCTGAAATTATATAATCAAAATAAAAAAGAGTATGAAAAAAACGAAGAAGGTAAAGATATTCAAGTCATAACAGACGAAAATGGATACTACATTTTTAATAATTTGGAAAAAGGAAACTATTTAGTTATTGCAAATTTTGACAGTCAAATTTATGAATTAACAAATTATAAAACAAACTCCAATAATAATCAAATGTCACATTTTGCGGAAGGAACCATAGAAAATGAAAAAGTTGGAATTACAGATGCTATAAAAATCAATGAATCAAATATTTATGGTATAAATATAGGATTAAGGGAGAAAAAGATATCCAATATCGAAATTGAATCAACTATATCAAATGTAATAATTACAGATTCAGATATGAAATCAAAAAAGTATAACTTTGAAAATAATTCAGCAAAATTAAACATTAACTTTCAAAGTATTGAAGACTTAAATATGATAGTTGAATATAAAATAAAAGTGATCAACAAAGGAAACATACCAGAATACATAAAAAAAATAGTAGATCATATACCCAAAGGATTAAAATTTGTATCAGAAATAAATGCAAGTTGGTATATGCAAGAAGATGGAAATGTATACAATACAGAGCTTTCGAATGATGAAATAAAACCAGGAGAATCTAGAGAATTAAATCTAATATTAGTAAAAAATAACGGAGTTGAAGAAAATATATTACACAATTATGTTGCAGTAGAAAAAAAATACAATGAATATGGTATAAAGGAAATCACTGCAAGATCAGGTAACAAAGAAGAACAAGAATACTCGGATTTAATAATAAAACAGGGAATAAAAACAGAGAATATACTTCTTAGCTCAATCCTAACTGTTATAGGAATAACAATAATTTCTTGTGTTATTATAATTAAAAGACAAAGAAAAAAGGAAAATTAAGAAATTTAAAATTATCCTATTAAAATAATAAGATAGTTTAATGAAACTTTAAAAAACAAAATTATACAAGGAGGGAGCATGAAAATAAAAATAAAGAGATTTAAGCAATTTAGCTTAACAATAGTTATAATTATAACTGTACTGCTAACATTACAAACAGAACTTCAAAATAGCGAATTTATTGAAACTTCCTTATCATTAAAACAAATTAAAGCAAGTGCACAGATAATTAGTTCACTGGGAAGTCTTGAAGTAGGCTCAGATATGACAAATATGTATAATTTTGGGGATGTATACTGTGGAGGATATGGTTGGGCATTAACAAGAAAGAAGAGTTATACTGAGGGAGACACTGACCTTCCTGACGGTGGTTATGAAAATGGTAAGGAAATTACTAATTATTCATTTGAAAAATCAGTGCAAATGGCACAAAGTATTGCATACGCTAGATGGCAGAATGTTTCCGGCTCTCAAATGCAGCACATCATTTGGGATTCTTCAAGGTGGGGATCATATAATGGAGGAACATGCTTATTAAATGAAAGTTCACCAGCTGCACTTACTAATTATTCATCAGGAATGTTAGGAAGATCTCAACAATTTGCAAATTTTCAATATATAGCTCTTGGAAATGAAAACAAGTTAGGGTTATCAATTACTCCAACTAATAGCGATGATGTAAAAATAATTGTAAATCAGGATGACGCTTCTTATACTGTTGGGCCATATATGGTAAATATAGCTCATGGAAACGAATTTTCAATTACAAATGATAAGACGACTATGAATCAACTTGTATACAATGAAATTGTTGGAAACTATTCAGCATATGGAGAGAATTCAAATAATCAATTTTGTAGTGGAATATGCAATGCAGATATAACGTATTTAAATGGAGAAACTAAACAGGGGGAAACAATAGAAATAGTAAATTCTGATGGAAGTATTAGCAATAGTAAATTTCCAGAGTTTGGAAAACAATTTTATATAAGATATAAAACTTCACAAGACGCAAATACAATAACAAAAATAAAGCCCAATATTAAGGTAAACTACATGAAAAAGATAGTTGCAGGTACGTCAACATTTAGATCAACCACAACGGCATATAAAATGTTAGAGGACAAGGGAGGACTGATGAAACAGGCAATGGAAAAGATGCCTGGATCAAATTGGTATTCTATTATAGATAAATATACTTATGGTACCCAAACGACTATTGACATGCCAAAAGCTGACTTCAAGTTTACTCCAGACATAATATGGTCACAAATAAATAATACTGTAAACACACAGTTATCTTTAGCATTTGAAAAAGATGGTATTACCTGTGGAGTTTCTAATGTTCAAACGAAGACGGAACAAATCTTAGGAATTGCATTTATAGATCCTGGAAATATTGGGGTAGCAGAATTCTATCCAAATACATATTTAGAAATCTATGTAGAAAAAGTACCTTCTACAGAACCTCCTGAAACACATTATACAGATGGAACAACAGACACTACGGACATTCATCAAGCTTGGCAATGGGATGAAGAAGGACACGCATATACAACATACAATAAAATTAAACCAGATAAATACAAATCAGGATTGGAAGGATGCAGACAAGAGGTATTTGATAATAATGGAGCATACTTTGATACTGATCAAGATGCATTTACAGTTGCAAATACGTGGGTAAAACAATATCTACATATGGCATTAAGATTTACTGATGTAGAAATAACAGAAAACAACAGTAGAATTCAGCCAGCAATAACATTAGACGAAATTTCACATGAAGCTTATGGATTAGGAATAGAAGGGGGAAGTAGTTCTGCATCAGTAAGTATTGGATGGCAAGCAAAAAACACTAGAGAAAACATAGACGTAAAACCAATTGATACAAATATGTACCTAGGAGGCAATGTATGGGAAAATCTACCTCAAGATAAAACAGGAATATATGATAACAGTTACACAAGCAGAAGATCGCAAGAAGATTTATCTTATGCAGGAATACAAGTTGAACTTTGGGATGACACAAAAAAAATATTATCAGCATCAACAATTACAGATAGCAGTGGAAAATATGGATTCCAAAGAATAAACCCAATGCATAAATATTATATACAATTTGTATATGATGGAATGAGATACGAAAATACAATATATACAGAAAATTTGACTGGAGGATATTCTACTGCAAAAGAAGATAATAATAATAGAACAACATTTAATGACTATTTTGACGAAATTGAATCATCACCAAACAACTATTATAAAGATGGAACATGGAGAAAAGCCTATGGATTATATACAAAAATAAAAAATTCTAATGAAGATTATATAAAATATGGAGCGATAGACACAAACAGTCCTAATAGTGGAGCATTTAGATTCTATGATGCACTAACACTATTCCAATCAATATGCAAAAATACTTCAACTATAAACTCTGAGAATAAACAAACCATGACAGATTCATATAAATTGGTTAATACATATACAAATTATGATAACTATGAAGCAAGATTTAAAGATACATTGCGAAATATAGGAGTAAGCACTCAAGAACAAACTGACATTTGGAGATACATAAAAGATACAATAATAACTGCTAAAACCATAGCATATCCAAAAGAAAATCAATTTGTACTTAAAAACGTTGATAATCCTCAAGATGGAAGTACATTAGGATATCCATATTTGTATAATAACAATTCAGATCAAAGCAGAAATGTAGACTTTGGAATAAAATTAAGAAGCGTTGCAGATTTAGCATTGCAAAAGGATTTATACAAAACAACAATTATTGTTAATGGAAAGAAGGAAGAATATAAATATAGCAAGAAAACATCAGATATAGACCAATCGGGAAACTGGGAAATAAATATGTCAACAGGAAACTACTTATATAAAAACCCAACAAATTGGGAGAATAACCAAAGAGCAGGTTCCGAATACTATAATGGAACATATATATACAATAGAGAAGTAAGAAAATCAGATTATTTATATGATGGAAGTGACAGTGGAACAACAGATTTAAAAAATTTACAAGTATATACAACATACAGATTAGCAATAAAGAATCAGTCATTAGATATAGTATCATCAGTAAATGAAATAGTAGACTATTATGATTCTGACAAAATGGAATTTGATGGAATACTGGACTCTACGGGAAAATACACAGTAAAAATATATAATGATTATGAAAAGAATAGTCAATATATAAATTCGTATATAGGGAGTAATTCATCTGGGGGACAACTTGACGCAAACAGCATCAACGTAAATAATAATACAAAATTTCAGGGTAGAGAATCGTCAAAAATAATAAACAACTACAAAGCACTATATATTTCAGGAATCAAATCAACAACTGGGAAAGACAGGTTAAATCCTGGAGAAGTTGCATATATATATATTACATTCAAAATTAAAAATGATGCAGTAACGGGAAAAGTGCAATTAGATATAAATACTGCAACGTATGGAGATACAGGAAAACGTAATATTGCAGAAATAAATGGATACTCAACATATTATAAAAATGGACAAAAAGCAGGAGTGATTGATATGGATTCTAATGCAGGAAGCCTATCAAGTAAAGATTTAAAAGAAAATGGAGATATAATAGCAAGTACTAATCCTTGGGAGAACAGATTAGAAGATGATACAGATAAAGCACCAAACATCAAAGTCTCATTAC
>CAZDPV010000046.1:0-9820 GCA_964507565.1 uncultured Clostridium sp. | reverse complement strand
GTATCTTTTATTCAATTATTTTATAAAATTTCCCTACACAAAGTTTATACTAACAAATTAAATAGATATTATAAAGTGAATAGTCTTGCACATTTTTTTATTTTGTAGTATATATTACATCAAGGTCACAAATTAAATTATAGCGCCTGGACAATTTTTATTGTTGACGAGGATAGAACTTATCGAAATATTCGGCGGATGGTTCTATGACATGCTACTGTCAAAATTTCTAACAAAAAGTAATAGTGATATTATAACAGATTTAGAATTAACTAGCTGTGAACCTGTTTTATAGGAGGTTTTCACATGTGTGGAATAGTTGGCTACATTGGTACAAAGAAAGCAGTACCAGTGCTTATTAAAGGATTGCTTTCTCTAGAATATCGTGGGTATGATTCTGCTGGTCTTGCAATTTTAGAATCTACCTCAAACCCTAGTTTAGACAAACCTGATTCGGATTCAAGTTTATTAAATCAAAATTTAGAGTCTTTTTCTGAAATAAAAGTTGTAAAAGATAAGGGAAGAGTAAAAAATTTGCAAGATAATCCAAACTTAAATTCTCTAAACGGGACAGTTGGTATAGCTCATACACGTTGGGCAACCCATGGTGTTCCATCTAAGGAAAATGCTCATCCTCATTTAGATAATAGCTCTACTTTTGCCGTTGTTCATAATGGAATTATAGAAAATTATATTGAACTAAAAGATACATTGCTTAAGAATGGATATGTTTTGCATTCTGAAACTGATACTGAAGTTATTCCAAATTTGATTAGTTATAATTTTATAAATTTATTAAAGAAAGAAGAATTTGTACTTAATAATAAAAATTTAAAAAATCTAAAAGGTTTATTATTTAGTGACACTTGCAATACTCAAAAAATATTTTTAGAAATTAAAAATATAAATTTTGAAAATGCTTCTGTTAACTTATTCGATATTTTGGTTAAAGCTTTTTCTGAGACACTAAAAGAGTTGAATGGTAGCTATGCACTTGAGGTTATCTCTCCACTATTTCCAAATAAAATTTTAGTCGCTAAGAAAGATAGCCCTCTGGTAATTGGTATTGGAAATAATGAAAATTATATAGCTTCCGATATTCCTGCTGTGCTTTCTCATACAAATAAATTTTACTTTATGGATGATGAAGAAATAGCAGTTATAAGTAAAAATAATGTTTGTTTTTATAATTTGGATTTACATTCTATTAGTAAAAATATTAAAGACATTGAATGGGATGCTGTTAGTAGTGAAAAAAATGGATATGATGATTATATGTTAAAGGAAATATATGAACAGCCTCAGTCAATACGTGAAACTATTGGAACCAGCCTTTCTGGTAAAAATATAAATTTGCCTTTGGAAAATATAGATTTTAATAAGTTTGACAAAATTTTTATTGTAGCTTGTGGAACGGCTATGCATGCTGGAATTGCAACTAAATATATTTTTGAAAAATATTGTCATATTCCTACAGAAGTTGATATGGCTTCAGAATTTAGATATCGCGATCCTCTGGTAAATTCTAAAACTTTATGTATCTTTGTTAGTCAATCCGGAGAAACAGCTGATACTATCGCTGCATTAAAGCTTGCTAAATCTCATTTAGCTACTACTCTTGCAGTTGTTAATGTTATTGGAAGTACTATAACTAGACTTGCTGATTATACTATTTATACTCATGCTGGTCCTGAAATTGCTGTTGCTTCTACTAAAGCTTATACTTGCCAAGTTACTTTACTTTCAATTTTAGCTTTGTATATATCTCAAAATTTATGTGCTAATTCAAATTGTGTTTCTATTGTTAAAGATGAAATACCTACAATTTTGAAAGAAATAGAACATATAAGATTGGAGATATTAGATTTACCAGAAAAGGTTAAAGTTGTGTTAGACACTTCTCTAAATATTAAACAAATAGCAAATTCTATATATAATTGTAAAGATGTGTTTTTTATAGGTCGTGGAACAGATTATGCAACTTCCCTTGAAGCTTCTTTAAAGCTAAAGGAAATTTCTTATATTCACTCTGAAGCATACTCTGCTGGTGAATTGAAACATGGTCCTATTGCTTTAATTGAAAATGGTGTTCCTGTTATTGGAATTGCAACTAATGAAGTTACTTTTTCAAAAACTTTAAGTAATCTTGAAGAAGTTATTACAAGAGGAGCCTTTGTAACACTTATAACTAATCAAAATATTAGTAATGATAAGATCTCAAATATAGTTTCATTACCAAAGTGCTCATATATTATTTCACCTATAATTTCGGTAGTCCCTTTGCAATTACTTTCATATTATATTGCAAAGAATAAAAATTTGGATGTTGATAAGCCTAGAAATTTGGCTAAATCTGTTACAGTTGAATAAAAAAATAGGGTGCACGCAAAAGTTTTAAATTTTGTGTGCACGTTTTAAACTATAATTATAGTTTCTTTTGTAGGTTAAATAAAATTTTTGATATTATTTTGCAACATTTCAATTGTGAATTGTGCAATTCCTTTGGCTGTGGATTTTGAAAGTTCTTTGGTCCAACTTTTTCCTGTTACATAGATGTTCATACACATGAAAAGTCTTTTTTCCATTTCCTCGCTCGAAAATTCTAAGGGATTGAAGTAAAACTGATCATCAAGGTCAATAATCATACCACAATCAAAACAGTCAACTTTAATGTATTTCTGGTTGAACCTATTTGTTAGGAATAATATTTTATTGATCTTCTTTCCTTGGTAAACCCATGTTGAAAAAAACATAGTAACGTCTTTAGGATATTCCATAGTAAACCATGAGCTTTCTAGTCTTTCTGAGCTTTTTTGCATAAAGCATGTTCCAGTAGTAAACATACCTTGCCGTGAGCTTATGCTCTTAACAACTTTATCCATTTTTTCACCTCTCCTACTTTTCAATACAGTGAACTTTTATAGTTTAACATATTTCCCATTATTTGTAAATATGTATGTCTAAATTTGTTATTTATATTTGGCAAAATATTTTTAATAGTATTAACAATATTGCACCTGGAATTCCTAATATTCCAACAATTATTGATGTTATTATGTTTAATCCTATATGAAAATTAAATGATGTTCCAATAGTATTTATTAAAAAAATTATTATTGCTCCAATAACTGAGTTTATTATTATTTTAATAATTTTCCTTGCTGGTAATAAAAAATATTTTCCAAAAATTATTATTATAGCAATACAAGCTATAAAAACTAAAACTATTTTTTTATCCATATTTGTCCCTCACCTTTAATAGATTGTATGATGGACAAATTATATTTATGCTATTTTTCCAATTTCTATTCCCCTCAATTTTGCAAGTTTTATTAAGCTATCAAGTTTAGATTGCATTGCTTTTATCTTGTAAATGTAGTAATCTATTAGTTCATTTGTATTTGCAAATTCAAAATTTTTATTAGCATTTGTTAATGCAGCTCTGGTATTTATTATATTTCTTATAATTTCCTTTTTTTCATCCTCCTCTGTTAAGTCAATCATTATTCTTTCTTTCAAGTATTTTTCTTCCACTATATACCTCCTGTTTTTCTTACCATAATTAGACAATTATCACTTTTACTATTATATTCTTGATATTTACAAAATATTCATATTTTTCGTAAATTACTTGTATTATTCCTTATAAAATGGTAAAATAGAAGGTATATTTATAATTCGTACTTTTTATTTGAAGTACAAAAGGAGTAATTTTGATATGATTGATATAAAGTTTTTAAGAGAAAATCCAGATATCGTTAAAGAAAATATTAAGAAGAAATTTCAGGATAAAAAGCTTCCTTTAGTTGACGAAATAATTGAACTTGATAAAAAGAATAGAGCTTCTACCATAAAAGGTGATGAACTTAGAAACAATCGTAATTCACTTAGTAGTCAAATTGGTCTACTTATGAAATCCGGAAAAAAGGATGAAGCTGAAGATTTAAAAAAGCAGGTTCAAGAAATAAATAATGAACTTGAAGAAAATGAAAAATTAGAAACAGTATATGCTGAAGAAATAAAAGTTAGAATGATGAAGATACCTAATATTATGGATAAATCTGTCCCTATAGGAAAAGATGATTCTGAAAATGTTGAAGTTCAACGTTTTGGAGAACCCATTGTTCCAGATTATGAGATTCCATATCATGCAGATATAATTGATAAATTTAATGGAATGGATAAAGAATCTGCTGGTCGTACAAGTGGTGTTGGATTTTACTATTTACTTGGAGATGTTGCACGTTTGCATGAATCAATGCTTGCTTATGCTAGAGATTATATGATAAGTAATGGCTTTACCTATGCAATACCACCTTTTATGATTCATGGTGATATTGTAAATGGTGTTATGTCTTTTGAGGAAATGGATGCAATGATGTACAAGATAGAAGGCGAAGATTTATACTTAATTGGTACAAGCGAACATTCAATGATAGGCAGATTTAAAGGTCAGCTTATTAAAAAAGAAAATTTACCAATATGTATGACATCATATTCTCCTTGCTTTAGAAAAGAAATTGGTTCACATGGTCTTGAAGAAAGAGGTTTATACCGTGTTCATCAGTTTGAGAAACAGGAAATGATTGTTCTATGTGAGCCTGAAGATTCTATGAATTGGTATAATAAAATGTGGAAATTAAGCGTAGATTTATTTAGAAGTTTTAATGTTCCAGTAAGACAATTAGATTGTTGTTCAGGCGATTTAGCTGATTTAAAAGTAAAATCTTGTGATATTGAAGCATGGTCACCTAGACAAAAGAAATATTTTGAGGTATGTAGTTGTTCAACATTAGGAGATGCACAAGCTCGTAGATTAGGAATTAGAGCAAAAGGTGAAAATGGGAATTACTACTTACACACCTTAAATAATACCGTAGTAGCAACTCCAAGAGGTTTAATTGCTGTTCTTGAAAACAATTATAACGAAGATGGAAGTGTTACTGTTCCAAAAGTATTAAGACCTTATATGGGAGGATTGGAAAAAATTCTTCCTAAGAAATAAATGAGTTTTTATGTGGTGGATGTATTCAAAGTTTGAAAGAAATTTAAAAATGAATACATCCATTATTAGGATAAAAAAGGAGGTTTATTATGATAATTAAAAATTCAGAATTTATTATTTCTGCTGTAAATCCAAAGCAATATCCTGAAGATAACTTTAGTCAAATTGTATTGGTTGGAAAATCAAATGTTGGTAAATCATCTTTTATAAATACTATGCTTAATCGCAAAAAATTAGCAAGAACAAGTAGTGAACCTGGAAAAACAAGGTTAATTAACTTTTATAAAATATTAGGAGAAATTCAAAGTACCTCTTCTAATAATGATTCAAATGATGTACATTACGGCAATACTCCTCTAGTCAAAAATGACACTATCCCTATTCCTACAAATTTCTATTTCGTGGATTTACCTGGGTATGGGTTTAGTAAAATGTCAAAAGCTCAACAAGTGGAAGTTGGTAATTTTATTGAAGAATATTTACAAAAGTGTAAGTCTATTTCACTTGTTATATTTTTAATAGATATTCGTCATAATCCAACTGAAGATGATAAATTGATGTATCAATTTATCGTAAATAATAATTTGCCATGTATTATAGTTGCAAATAAAGCTGATAAAATTGCTGTAACTAAAGTATCTTCTCAAGTTTCTTTGTTACAACAAGTTCTAAATCCGCTTCATGACTTGAAATTTTTGCCTTATTCATCTGAGCGTAAAATTTATTCAGATGAAGTATGGAAAGAAATAGAAGCTATTATAAAATAGCTTCTATTTTCTTATTATTCTTTTTTAGTAATTGATTTTAGGGCTTTTTCTCTTGGTAATGTAATAACCTTCCCACATCCTAGGCATTGCAACTTAAAGTCTATCCCTACTCTAGTTAGTATCCATTCTTTGCTACCACAGGGATGCACTTTTTTTGTTCTTACTTTATCACCAATATTATATTCCATTATATATCTCCTATTAGTTTAGATTATCAAATTTATATTATGTTTTACAATATTATTTTAAAAAGTTTAAAGCATTTTCTAATCTTTTTGTAACATTTTCTTTTCCCATAACTTGCATTATTTCGTATAGATCTGGAGTATTTCTTCTTCCTGTAATTGCTACCCTTATAACAGCACTAACGTCTCCAACATGTCCTGGCCACTTTTCTGGTTCAAGCTTATATTCTTTAACTTCTCTAGCATATCCACAATTTTCAGCAACATCTTTAATCTTATCGAACCATGTCTGCTTATCATCATTTGAATCATATATTTTAATGTATTCACTAATTACACTTGCTGCATCTTGATTTTTTATTTTGTCATAGTCATACTCTTTTGGTGTTTCATACATATATATAATATTTTCTTTTATATCAGACCATTTTGCTATGTCTTTTCTGGGTTTTTTAGAATTATCTCTTTCTATTCCAAAAACTTTAAGTGAATATTCTTTGTCTTTTAATATATCTAGTAAACTATTATCATATTTTTCTGCCCATTTAACCGAATTATTATATACATCATCAGCATTCATTTTTGATATTACAGTTTTTCCTATATCTAATAATTTAACCATATCAAATAACGCTCCACTAACACTCATTTTGTTTAGTTGAAGTTCAAATTCACTCATAGGTTTATCTGGATTTGCTTTTCTCCAATTTTCAAAATTAGAATTTGCAATGTTTAATAAATATTCTTTTACAGCTTCTGCAGGTATTCCTTCTTCTTTATAATAAGAAACTGCAGCTTCTGGATCTTTTCTTTTACTTAATTTTCTTTTATTACCATCATCATTTTTCATAATTGGCGAAATGTGTGCATATTTTGGTGCTTTAAATCCTAACTCTTGAAATAATTGTAAGTGTAATGGTACTGATGATAACCATTCATCGCTTCTAATTACATGTGTAGTCCCCATCAAGTGATCATCTATTGCATGTGCAAAGTGATATGTTGGAAGTCCATCGGCTTTAATTATTACAATGTCTTGGTCATTTTCAGGAAAATCGACAATGCCTTTTATTATATCTTTATGTCTAATTTTTCTATCTTCTCTACCTGGTGACTTAAATCTCACAATATAAGGATCTCCATTTTTTATTTTTGCAATCATTTCATCTATAGATAAATTTCTGCATCTAGCCCAAATTCCATAATATCCTGTCCTTATTTTGGCAGATTCTTGTTTTTTTCTCATTTCTTCTAATTCATCTGCGTTACAAAAACATGGATATGCTTTTCCTTGTTCTATCATATATTTTGCATAGGCTTGATAAATATCTTTTCTTAAAGATTGCTTGTATGGTCCATAATTACCAACTTCTTCAGTCTCATTTATCATTCCTTCGTCAGGTTTCATATCGAAGTCATTTAAAGAATTTACAATATCAGAAATTCCGTTTTCAATTTCTCTTTTTTGATCAGTATCCTCGATTCTTAAGAAAAATACTCCATTAGTTTGCTTAGCGACTTTTTTAGCTATTATTGATTGATATAATCCTCCAATATGCATAAATCCAGTTGGACTAGGTGCAAATCTAGTAACAATTGCACCCTCAGCTAATTTTCTTGCTGGATATTTACTTTCATAATATTCTATTGGCTTTGCATTTGGGAATATTAAATTTGCTAAATCATTATAATTCATATTTTACTCCTATCTATTATTTAACCAATTAAACCATTTTTTCTATACTTCCATTATTATTGGTAATATCATTGGATTTCTCTTTGTTCTTCCGAAAACGAAATCTCGTACATCATCTTTTAATGTGGTTTTTATTGTTGACCAATCAGTTATATGTTTTTCTTCTAGACCGTGTATTTCTTCTCTTATAAATGTTTTTACTTGTTCCATTAAGTTTTCAGATTCTCTTACATATACAAATCCTCTAGAAATTACATCTGGTCCTGATACTATTTCTCCTGTTTGACTATCCATAGACATTACTATTACTATTAGTCCATCTTGTGACAAATGCTGTCTGTCTCTTAATACTACGCTTCCAACATCTCCTATGCCTAATCCATCAACCATAACTCTTCCTGCTGGAACTGTACCATTAAATTCTGCAGAGTTTTCATCCATTTCAAGTACTCTACCATTTCCAGTAATAAATATATTTTCTTTTGGAATTCCCATTTCAATTGCTGTATCTCTATGAGCTCTTAGCTGTCTGTATTCTCCGTGAACTGGTAAAAAGTATTTTGGTTTTGTTAATGCCATTATTAGTTTTTGCTCTTCTTGGCATGCATGCCCAGAAACGTGAACATCAGCCAATGCACTATATACAACTTCTGCTCCGATTTTCATAAGTTGATCTATTACCTTTGAAACTGATTTTTCATTTCCTGGTATTGGATTTGCTGAAATTATTACTAAATCATTTCCGGATATAGCAACCTTTTTGTGTTCTCCATTAGCCATTCTAGTTAATGCAGACATTGTTTCTCCTTGACTTCCGGTTGTTATTATTACTAATTGATCATCTGTATAATTTTTTATTAAATCAATGTCTATAAATAAATCATCTGGTGCATCAATATATTTTAGTTCCCTTGCTGCATCTATCATATTTATCATGCTTCTGCCTGAAACTGCAATTTTTCTTCCATATTTAACTGCTGAATTAACAATTTGTTGAACTCTATGAACATTTGAAGCAAATGTTGCTACAACAATTCTTTTTTTACATCCTTCAAATAGTCTGTCAAATACTGGACCTATTGACTTTTCAGACATTGTAAAGCCTTTTCTCTCAGCATTTGTACTATCAGATAATAATGCTAAAACTCCTTTTTTTCCAAGTTCAGCTAATCTTCCTAAATCCATCATTTGTCCATCTATTGGTGTATAATCTACCTTAAAATCTCCTGTATGTATTACAGTTCCTACTGGTGTATGAATTGCAAGCATTACAGCATCTGGAATACTATGTGAACTTCTAATAAATTCAACTTTTATTTTTCCTGTATCTATTGTTTGTCCTTGTTCGACAATATTCAATTTTGTTACATTTAGCAAATGATGTTCTTCTAATTTATGTTCTATTAGTTTTGCACTAAGTCTAGTCGCATAAATTGGCATAGTTACCTGTTTTAATAAATATGGTATTGACCCTATGTGGTCCTCATGTCCATGGGTTACAAATAATCCTTTTATTTTTTCTTTATTCTTTACTAAATACGTTACATCCGGAATTACTAAATCAACTCCTAGCATATCATCATCTGGGAATTCTAGTCCACAATCTACTAGTATAATTTCATTTTCATATTCGAATATAGTGATATTTTTTCCTATTTCATCTAGTCCACCAAGTGCAATTATCTTTAATTTATTATCTTTAAATTTGAAATTCATGTTTGGCATAATTTGCGAATTAGTTCTTATTCTATTTTCTTTATTCTCTCTCATGTTATTTTTGTAATCCGGATTTTCTCTTCTAGCATATTTAGGATATTTCCTAGTTGCTGTTCTATTTTCAGATTTAGATTCTACCGTCTTATTTTCTATTTTTTTCTCTCCTCTATCTTCATTTTTTCTGTAATTTCTTCTAAAACCATTTCTTGGATTTATTTTTTTATCTGCAGACGCAGATATATCCTTTGTTATATCTTCCATATTTTCTCCTATTCTATTTTACTGATACGTCTAAATAAGATAGTTTTCTCTTAAACTATCTAAAATATTATTAACATTTCTCTCATCTCTTAAACATATTAAATAAAATCTCTTCTTTATCCTTTCTGGATAACAACTTTTTCTATTATACAACAAAAGTGTATATTTGTCAACATACACTTTTGTCTTG
>CAZDPV010000045.1:0-9866 GCA_964507565.1 uncultured Clostridium sp. | reverse complement strand
GTAATGAGACTTTGATGTTTGGTGCTTTATCTGTATCATCTTCTAATCTGTTCTCTACTGGTATTTTTGAAATAATTATATTTCCACTATCATCAATATCTCTTGATGTTAAGTTTCCAGGATTTGAGTCAACATCTACCAATCCTGAAGCACTTCCCTGAACAGTTGTATTTATTCTTTCAGAGTTATTTATTAGCTCATTTGGAATAGTTGCTCCTTCTTTATAGAATGTAGAATACCCATTTATTTCTGCTATATTTCGTTTTCCTTTGCTTGTATCTAATAATACCTTACCATATATATCTTTTTTTACTTTAAAGGTTAAATATGTGTATGCTACTTCACCTGGTTTTAGTTGGGTGTTTCCAGTATTTGTGGTTATTCCCGTTAAGTATAGAGTTCCATATTGCCATGATGCATTTTTATTTATTGATTTCGGGTTTGCATTGTATATTGTTTGTGTACTTATCTTTAAATTACTATTTTGAAGTTTTCCTCCCTTTGAATTTGTTCCTATATATGAATTAACATATCCTGCAGAATTGTTTATAGCTCCATCAATATATGGATAATATGTCTTTGCAGAGTATGATCCATCTGGATTAACTTTAAGTGATCCATCTTGATTCTTTTCTCCATCAAAATCATATTGACTGGCATCATAATAGTCTACAATTTCATTTATTTGGGAATTTACATCTCCTTGATTTTTAATGGTAATTCTATATGTTACATATACTTGGAGATTTTTATTATCTGTAGTTCCGGCATCGCTTCCATCATATAGATAATCTGATTTTCTAATTTCTCTATTATAATAATCTGATCCATTGTATAAATTATCGCTCGCCCTTGCTTGTACATCCCAATATCCAAAATTATTATTTTCTATATTGCTTGCTCTTTTGTTATAAATATATTCTTGTTTTTTTCCATTTATAATTAGAGTTGTCTTATATACATCTTTTTGCAATGCTAAGTCAGATTTTTCTCTATTATATATACCAAAATCAACATTTCTTGATTGATTTGATTCACTAGTATATAAGTATGGCCAGCTATATGGACCTGCATACTTTATTTCTCCCGGATTATCTAAATCGCTAATATTTTCTATAGTAAATTGGTCATACACCGGATATTTTACTTGTGTTTGAGCTTCTATCATACAATTTTTCATATATTTTATAATATTTTCTGTTTCTATGCATCCTTTACTATTTAACCAACTTCTGGTATTATTGTATGCCTGGTCATAGTTGTTTGCAGTTTCAGAATAGGTTCTAAATTGGTTCCATACGTCTATATATAGTAATGCTTCTCCTCCACCTTTATCTATATAATTTTCATTGGTTCCTTTAATTTTTTGATAATCTGAATATGCAATTCCTCCACTATAATTATTTGGATATGAGATTATATTTACAAATCTATTATTAAATTCCGTTCTATTTTTTTCTTTAGCATTAGAGTATCCACCTGTTAGATTATTATTATAGTATGTTGATTGATATTCTTGTCCATTATATTTAAATATAATATAGTATTTTAATAATGCATTTAAGTTATAGAATTCGTACTTTCCATTTGATTTTGTTAATACAGAATCTACATGTTCATTATATTCATTATATAAGTTAACTTCTATTCCATTGAGAAAACTTTCTTCATTGTCTTTTTTTCCATTTAAGTTTCCTGTTTTTATTGCACCTTTATCAAGCCATATTCTCCCACCTATTACCATTGTACAGTCTTTTGATATTAGTGTAAAATTTGAACTACTTTTGTCTATGTTTGAATCGCTTTTTGAAACACTTATTGTTATAACTGGTTGAACAACTTCTCCTGCTCCTGAAACATCTTCTGTTATTATTGGATTGTACCCTTCTTGACCATATCTATAACGCCATTTTGTTGTTTTAGTCATTTCGTCGTATTTTTTTGCAGTTTCTTTCATTGCCTTATTCTCTGCTGCATCTCCTGCAGCTTGCATTGCAGCTATATGTCCACTTTCCCCTACTCCTTTTTCTTGACGATCGTAATACCATATTGTTATTGGGGGTTGGTCTTCATATGGGTAATATTCGGTACTTGATATTTTTGCTTCCTCCTCTGGTTTATATTTTCTTGTCAAATAGTCTAATGTATGATTTTTATAATCCTCCAGAGTAAGCCATTTAGTTAGCGTCCCTGTTTCAACATCTATTGCAAGAAAATATGCTTCAAAGATTCCTGTCATTAGTTCTCTTCTTACTTTTATATTATCTGGATTATTCCATATTTTATGATCTATGTACGTGTGTAAATCAGATTTATTATTTACATTTGGTAAATCTGATATTGTTTCTTTTGTTACCCATATTGTATACCTTTCATCTGAGGCAGCTGTTGATCCAGTCCATTTTTCCATAATTGAATTACTTATTTCATATTGAAGTTCTGTTGCCATATATTGATGTGCCGTTCCATTTATTTTTGTATAGTACTCAATTTTAAAGTTAGGTTCAATTCTTTTTACTGCTTTTGAATTTCCTTTGTCTACTTTTGTTTTAATGTAGAATTTTTGTCCAAACTGTGGAAACTTGATTACATTTCCTGCTTCATCTAATATTGTATTTGTACTTCCTTCATCAATTGAAACAACATTAGTAGTATTGTCTTCATATATAATGTTAGCTGTAGAAGACCCTAGTTTACAGAATTGGAAAGCTTTTGTATTTCCTGTCATTATCTCATTGTATACCAGTGTCTGTAAACTGATTCCTGTATAGTTAGTAGTTGTTCCTGTAACTATTGTTCCATCAGAGTTACCGAGCAACAATGTATATGGTCCTTGCAAATAATATCCATCATTTTGATCTACCATAATTTTTAATTCGTTTTCCGTTGTTGGAGCACTTATTATATTTATTTTGCCACCATTAGGCTTTAGTAATTTATAATAAAAGTTTGCCCATGCTTGAGCTCTCTCATATGTATTTGAATTATCCGATCTTATTTTTATATATTTATATAAATTACTTTCATCCCATATCCCTGATGACCATACAACATTCTGTAGCGAGGCAGATGAACCATTTGAGGCTAGATAACCTGCAGCAATACTTTGTTCTATTTCTGGATTAGCATAGTTATTATCATATCTGTTTTCTTGGTTGTAAAAGTTATCATCATATCTCGAAATATGAACAATGCTTTCTGCCCCTATTCTTCTGCTTAACCAAATTCCATTGTCTATACAATATAGTGTTTTTCCATTTTCATCTTTGTAGTAATATGCCTGAGGGGATGCCGTAAGTCCATTTCCACCGTTACCAGTGTCTACTTGTCCTGCAGTCATTGCAAAAACAATGTTTGACTTTATTAAAAATATTCCTGCAACCAATATCAAGCTTAATACTATTTTTTTTACAATATTTTTTTTCAAATTTTCCTCCTTTCTTTTGTTTTATAATATAAACGCCAATCCAGGTATTATTGCACCTAATAAGAAAATCCTCATTTTTAAAGAAACCTTGTTTATAATTACATTTGAGAAGTCAATATCATTTTCATTTTCTTCTTTATCTCCTGGAACTGAATTTATATCTTCAATTCCATATTTGTTTGATGTTTTATTTATTTCTATTGAATTATGAATCATTGTATCTTTATTTTCACTGATTTTAGTTAATAAATTTAATTCTAATTCCCTTGTCTCTCCTGGTTTAATTTCAGCATTTGATAAACTATTATTATATATATTTCCGTCTTTTTGCTTATACCACTTCTCATTTATTTCTGATATAAATGAGATATTAGTTGGTAAGTAATTTACTATTTCATTTACGTAACCACTAATTTCTCCCTTATTTGTTATTATGATTTTATATATTATTAGTAATTCAATTCCTCGTGAGTTTTCTTCATTTACATCTAATTTAACGTTTTTTGCATTGATTTCTTTTTCTTGTTTATTTGAATTTGAATCTATTATTAGTATTTTAGAAACATTTTGTTCTAACTGAAAATCAAATTTTTTAGATTCGAAAAGCCCTAGATCAACATTATATTTATTAGTGTTTTTTATTATTATATTATCTGTAATAGCTATATCTATATTTTTATCTTCTATGAAATCGTTATTTTCATATTCTTTTATCTCTTGCTTTTTATATGTTGTTATCTTGTATTTTTTCGAATCATACACTGCTGTTATAATATATTTACCATTCTCTAAATTGTTAAATACATACTTTCCGTCTTTGTCTGTATATGCAATTTGATCACTTCCATCATCGTTTTTTACCGGTTGTCCTGATTCACCATCAAGTAATTTAATTTTAATGTTTTCTATTTTTTGCTCTTCTTCATCTTTTTTACCATTTTTATCTTTGTCAACCCAAATAGTTCCAGTTATTTTGTATATTTTATTTGTTTGATTTTCTGTATTTTTTTCTGCTTTAGTTCCTATTATCTTATTCTTTATAGAATCTGTTTCTATTTCTTTTTTAGCTTCTCCTTCTTTTGTTAATACTGTAATATTAGGTTTATTTTCTACTTCTTTATAATTATTGATTTGCATTGAATATGGCTTTGTTACTATAGTTATTTTAATTTCTTCATGACCATCTAATGTTATTTTCTCTCCAATTGTATTTGAATAATATGTTTCATTTTTACTATGACTATCATTAGTGCTTTCAATTTTGTAGCTTAAACATTGTAATTCTTTCGGAATAACATCACTAAATAATATAGTTGCGGCTGTTGACCCAGAGTTCTTAATATTTACAATATATTCAAGACTATCTATATCCAATATATCAAACTAATTTATGTTTGTACCTACTTTAGTTTCTATATTAGCATTATTTCCATATAACTTAATTGAATTACTATTTGTTTCATTTTCAGCATTTTCGTATGTTGCAATTGCATTTACGTCTATGTCATTTTTTAAATCTTGATTAGCCTTTGTATTTATTATTATATACTTGCTTTCTCTTCCTTTTAGTGAATTCGTATGATATATAATTTCGTTAGTCTTACTATTGTATGAAATGTTATTTTCATTTTCGTCCGTTTGTATATATTCCAATTCATTTGGTAATGTTAATTTTATATCTATATTACTTTTTTCTTCCTCATTAACATTTTTTAGATGTATTCTAAATTTGACATCTTTGCCATTTTCAATAATTTGGTCTTCATAATTTGACCTTAAATCCACTGATAGATCTCCCTTATTTAATTTAACATCAAATTCATTTTTTGATACATTATTTATATTATCTGCAGTAATTGTTACTTTTACTTTTTCTAAAATATCGTCTGATTTGTTTGCAGTTATGTATTGACTTTCTTTTAAATTTTTAATAGTTCCATTTACTATAAAACTATAAGAAAATGTCTTTTCTTCCCCTGCTTTTAGCAATCCAAGTTCTTCTGTCTTAGAGAACATTCCATCTTGCAATATTATTTCTTTCATAAAATTATTATCGAATGCATCTTTCAGTATACATTTTACATATCCATCAGCAAAATCGACATTAACTTTTACATTTGAATTATCTTCTAAACCTTCATTTTTTACTTTAAATGTATATGTTAAGTTTTCGCCTTCTCTTACATCTCCTTTTTCAAAAATTTGTACACCTGTATATGTATCCTTAACAGTTATATTTGAAGTTATACTAGTCTTAGGTCCTGTTGTTATTCCTACTGTTTTTGATAAAACTTGTCTTTGTTGCTGTTCATTTTCTCCATTATAGTATACCGCATAGGAAGTATTGGATGAATTATCATAAACTAAATCAGCGGGAATTTTTATTTTATAATTGAATTCTATTTTGTCTTTGTCATTGATTTTACTTTTTGGTATTATCATATAAGTTTTGCAATTATATTTCCATTGTGTTTTCCATTGGTTTGACTCATCATTAAGATTTTGATTAGCATTTTCATTTGAACTTTAATATACATCCGCATCAAATCCCTCAATATTTATTTTAGATAATAGATTACATGTAAATGTAGAATTCAAATTATCACCATTTATGTTTTTATTTCCGCTATATGGTGTTCTTCCTATTATGACTAACTTGTCTATGCCTTTTTTCAGGTTGTTTATTATTTCTCCACCTACTGTCATTTGCTTTTCATTTTCATATACATCTATTTTTTTTACTTCATCCTTTGTTTGTGCACTTACATCATCAATTGTGTTAGTTGTTATAATCTCATTTGGGGCTATTATACTTATTTTTGAAGAAACACTTTTCGTTTCTCCGGTTGCATTATTCTTGTATTGTAATTTTATTTCAGAATTATCAGAAGTTTCTAATGTATCTAAACTAATATTAGTCACAATTCTTATTATTGCTCCTTTTGATATTTCCGATGATATATATTTACTTTGTTTTCCCTTAAATTTAAGATTAATTCTATTTTTATTTATTGTAAATTCGTCCTGTTTAAGTTCATCTTCATAAAATATTCTAGCATCCGTTATTTGTATTTTTTCTACTTGATTTGGTAATGTTATCTCAAATTCTGGATTTTCATATAGAGCATCCTCACCACTATTGGTTTCTAGATTTATATTTATTATAACGTTTTTATTCTCAACTATGGTAGACAAATAATTTTGATTTGTTTCTATTGTGGATTTTGACGTTGGTTCCAACATTTTTATTTCTGTTAATAATACTGTATCGGAAACCTGTTTTTCATTGTATATTCCACTTATTTTTACCATATTTTTTACTTTTTCCAGTGAACTTATTTGCGTTTTTTCTTTAAATATATCATTATTTATCTTCTTAGTAACTATTAAATTTATTTCACCCTCTAATATTGGTTTAGAAGTCTCTACATGAATGTTTGAAACATCAACATTAATTTCTGTTTGCTTATTTGTCAAATTCCCTATTTCAATACCTTTTTCGTCATATACTGTTATTTTTCCGTTTTCTCCCAATATTCTGTTTAATTCGTCATGATTTATTTCTATTTTTTTATTAATTGTAAAATTATCTGCATTGGCTTCTGTTAATTTTATTCCATCTAATAGTTCAGTATAACCCACTTTAATTTTGTACTTTATTTCATACTCTGTGTCAAGTTTGTTTTGTACCTGATTTAGATTGTTATACATAAATCCTTTGCTTATTTCTTGAGGACCATTTATTTCAGCTTCTACTAGTTGCCCTATTTCTTTATCTGTTGAATATCTTTTTGTAATTGAATCTTGGATTATTGTTGCATTATTAGGACAAATTACTTTTAAATTTATAGGCATTTCAATTTCTTGTGTTGGTAGTTTTGTATTATATACTAATGTTACAATATAATTGTCTTCTGAATTCCAATATATCATGCCTTCTTCATCTGTTGAATTTTCCTTTAATATAGTTAATTTTCCTTCGCTATATTTGTATTCAGCTTTGTTATTTACAACTATTGCCTTCTCTGGAAATATATTGTTTATTTTTGGTATATTTATAGTCATTTCTTTTTTTATATATGGGATTTTATTATCTCTTATTTTATCTGATATTTCAAGGCTAAGTAGTGTTTTGTCTGAATCTATTTTCAGGCATCTCACCAGATTTTGCTCCATATCTATTTTTGGATCAGCACTCCAGTTTATCTTTAATGATAAATCCTTTTCTATTTTCTTTTCTTTACCCTTTTCATTTATATATGTTGCATTTAAAGTTAATTTACTTTGTTTTGAAAACATCTCAACGTTTACTTTGTCAGTTTTTAGAGCTTTTATATGTATTGGAATATTTACATTTTTGTTTGCATTTATTTGATTTAATTGTATTTTATTATCTTCCATTGCCTTTACATACTCATTTTTATCATTGACAAAAGTGTAGTTACTTTCATTTCCTGTTATTGATATATCCTTTAGATAACCTCCATTTAGAACACTTATATCTAGATTTAATAAAGGACTCGAGTCAATATCTGCTGTAATCTGATATTGACCATTTATCTTAGCATCAAATTTTACATTATCCTCAGTTGTTGCATCTGTTTGTTCCATTATACTATTTGCCCATATTGGCATAGAAATACTAGATAGCATAATAATTATAACTAAACATGCTGTTGTTTTTAGTGTTATTCTTTTTAGCATAATAGTCCTCCTTTAGATTAAACTCTTACATAATACTTTACACTATATAATATATATAGAAATTTTATTTCTTTCAAGTCTTTACTCTTTCAATCATTATTATGTTTTTAGGTTTATTTTTACGGAAACTCACTAAAAAAAAAAAATATTAAGTTTTTATTACAAAAGTGTAACATTCTAATATTTCTTTCATATAATATTATAGTTATAATTAAAGTTTGCGTAAGCATTTATGCTTGTAATATTGGGAGGTTTTTATATGAATAACGAGGATATGAATGAAATGATAAAAAAGGCTCAACAGATGATGCAGAATAATGAGATTCCTGATGATTTAAAAAATATGATTTCTAGTTTCCAGAATAGTACTTCCAAAAGCGGAAGTTCTTTTACATCTCAAAGTGAAAATAGTTATAGTTCAAATAACTCTACTACTAGTGAAAATATAAATCAATCGAATCAACATAGAGAAAGCCCTGATACTTCTACCACTTCCAAGTCTTCTACTGATTTTTCTAATATTGATATTGCAACATTGATGAAAATGCAAAAGGTTATGTCTAGGTTAAAAAACAATGATGTTACTGATGATAATATGAGTAAGCTTCTATTATCTTTAAAACCCTATTTAAGAGATGACAAGAAAGGAAAAATTGATGAATATATTCAGTTATCTAAAATGGGTAAAATGACTCAAATATTTGAAGAGTTGAATAAGAATGGATTTAAGTAGTTTTTTACCCATAGATAAAGATGGAAATCTTTGCATACTTGGGTTTAAAATTCCTTCTGATAATCTCTTAATTTTAGCATTGTTGTTTTTTCTATATACGCAAAATGTTGATGATAAAAAACTTTATATTGCTTTACTTTTATTATTATTCTAATATCATAAGAGGAGCGGGTAACACAAATTTATGTGATACCCGCTCCTCTTATGATGCGCTATACTTCATCAAATGTTAGTCTGCATAAGGTGCTATTTCGTCGAAATATACGAACCAGGAAGACCTAAACATTGAAAGATCATCATATTCCTCTTCTTTACCTTTTCTTTCAAGATAATATTTCTTGGTTCCATCTTTATACGTTTCTCTAACACCTTTATTGCCACTTTTGGTTGTTCTGGTTTCTTTTATCATTTCATCGGTCGTGGTTTTTTCAGCAGATACTACTGATTCGGGCATACTTGACAATTCTCCTGGATCCGTGATTATTACATTTCCTTCTGAGTCTGTTGTCATTTCTTCTTTCTTTCCGGAAGAAATTTCTACCTTTTCTGTAACTGCTTTACTGTCCGCTTCCGCTTCGCTAGAGCTGGCTGGCTCTGTTTTGGATTCCTCCGATGAGGATGCCGCTTCGCTGGAACTTGCTGTTTCTGGCTTCGCTACCTCAGAAGATTTTTCTTCAGTAGTAGAGCTTGCCGGTTCTTTTTTGACTTCCTCCGAAGAAGAGGCCGCTTCGCTGGAGCTTTCGGCTTTGCTTTGCACATTCTCAGTTTTTGCGGACGACCCGCAAGATGCAAATGTAAGAAGCATTGCCACTGCGATTACGATAGAAAAAAACTTTTTCATGATGTCATCCTCCTAAGATGTATTTTGCCATAACTAACATTTTCTACTCTGCAACCACTGCATTAACTTTATTTTAGCACTTATTTACATAATTGTCAATAATTATGTAAAATATTACCTTTTAATTGATGAAATTGCATTTGTTTTATTCTTTTGTATAT
>CAZDPV010000044.1:0-11004 GCA_964507565.1 uncultured Clostridium sp. | reverse complement strand
AAGAATGTATAAAAATAGTAGAAAATAAAGTTGACGAGAAGGAAAATATGTAGTATAATAACCGTGTTATGGCCCCGTGGTCAAGCGGTTAAGACGTAGCCCTCTCAAGGCTGAATCATGGGTTCGATTCCCGTCGGGGTCACCAAAATAAAGAGCTTTTAGAGAGTTTTATAGAAAAGGAAGGAATATAAAATGAGCATAAAACAAGAAAAAACAGAAAACAAGAATGAAGTAAAATTAACATTTACAGTAGAGGCAGTTAAATTTGATGAATCTATAATGAATGTATTCAAAAAGAGTGCACATTATTTTAATATACCTGGATTTAGAAAAGGAAAGGCACCTTTTAAAATAGTAGAAAGATACTATGGAGATCAAATATTCTATGAGGATGCATTTAATGAATTAGTACCTTCAATTTATGATGAAGAAATAAAAGCAAATAAAATAGATGCAGTTAGCAAACCAAAAATTGATGTTATTCAAATGGAAAAAGGAAAAGACCTAATATTTACAGCAACAGTTTCAACAAAACCAGAAGTTAAACTTGGAAAATATAAAGGAATTGAACTTAAAAAGGTTGAATATAAAGTAGAAGATAAAGATATAGAAGATGAAATAAATCATATGGCAGAACACAACTCAAGAATGGTTACAGTAGAAGATAGACCAGCAGAAGATAAAGATATTGTTAACATCGATTATGAAGGATTTGTTGATGGAAAACCATTTGATGGTGGAAAAGCCGAAAAACAAGATCTAACTTTAGGAAGCAAAACATTTATTCCAGGATTTGAAGACCAAGTAATAGGAATGAAAATTGATGAAGAAAAAGACATAAAAGTCACATTCCCTAAAGAATATTTTTCTAAGGACTTAGCAGGAAAAGAAGCAACTTTTCATGTTAAATTACATACAATTAGTGTAAAGGAATTACCTAAATTAGATGATGAATTTGCTAAAGATGTAAGTGAATTTGATACTTTGGCAGAACTAAAAAAGAGTATTAAAGAGAAAAAAGAAAATGAAAATGAGCAAAGAGCAAAACATGAAATGGAAGATACAGCAATAGAAGCGGTTTGCAAAGAAACTAATATAGATATTCCAGATGGAATGATTGAATCAGAAATAGATAATATGGAAGAAAATATAAATCAAAGATTACAATATCAAGGAATGAATATTGAACAATATTTAAAAATGTTGGGAAAAACAGAAACTGAACTAAGAAAAGAATTCAAAGCAGATGCAGAGAAAAATGTAAAATCTAAATTAGTATTAGATCAAATAGTTTTAGATGAAAAAATTAAAGCCGATGATAAATACATAAAAGAAAAACTAGAGGAAATGGCTAAACAATATAATAAAAAAGTTGAAGAACTAGAAAAAAATGAAAATTTAAAGGCATATTTAGAAGAATCATCTAAAAAAGAATCAGCAATAAAAGTAATAATAGATAATGCAAAACTTACAAAATAATATATAGAAATAAATAATGTTTAAACATAGTAAAAGTTGGGGATAATTAGTTTGATTCCTAACTTTTTGCTACATTGTAATACTTTTTTATAATCTTATAAAAAAAGGTTGCCAAATTTTAAAAAAGAATATATAATACAAAAGTATACAAATATAAAAATAATTAAAATGGAAAGGATAGATATTATGAAAGAAATGAATGATAGCTTAGTACCTTATGTAATTGAACAATCAGCTAGGGGAGAAAGATCTTATGATATATTCTCTAGATTATTAAAAGATAGAATAATATTTTTGAGTGAAGATGTAAATCAAGCTTCTGCAAGTTTAGTAATTGCACAATTATTATTCCTTGAATCAGAAGATCCGGAAAAGGAAATAGCATTATATATAAATTCACCAGGAGGTTCTGTAACTGATGGATTAGGAATTATTGACACAATGAACTATATTAAATGCCCAGTAACAACAATATGTGTTGGAATGGCAGCAAGTATGGGTGCATTGCTTTTAACATCAGGCACAAAAGGAAAAAGATTTGCAACACCAAATGCTGAAATACTAATACATCAACCACTAATTGGAGGCCAAGGCGGAGGAATTTCAGGACAAACAACTGAAATAAAAATACAAGCAGAGCAAATGATTAAAACAAGAGAAAGAATTAACAAAATAATAAGCCAAACAACTGGAAAGCCAATAGAACAAGTTGAAAAAGATACAGAAAGAGACCATTATTTAACAGCTGAAGAAGCATTAGAGTATGGCTTGATAGACGGAATTATGGACAAAAGAAAATAAAAGGAGAAAGTAAATGACAAAAAATGATAAAAATGTGAAATGCTCTTTTTGTGGGAAAGCTCAAAATTCAGTAAAAAAAATAATAGCTGGACCAGGAGTATATATATGTGATGAGTGTATAAAAGTTTGCAACAATATATTAGAAACAGATGAATATGAGGAAGATGAAGACACATATACTCTTACCGAAGAAGAAAAATTGCCAACTCCAGAAGAAATAAAAGATGTTTTAGACGAATATGTAATAGGCCAAGACGAAGCAAAAAAGACACTATCTGTTGCTGTATATAATCATTATAAAAGAATATATAGTGAAGCGGAAATATGCAAAGATGATGATGTAGAAATACAAAAAAGCAATGTGCTATTATTAGGACCTACTGGATGTGGAAAAACATTTTTGGCACAAACTCTTGCAAAAATATTAAAGGTTCCATTTGCAATAGCAGATGCAACAACATTAACTGAAGCTGGATATGTGGGTGAAGATGTAGAAAATATTTTACTAAAACTAATTCAGTCAGCAGATTATAATGTTGAAAAAGCTGAAAAAGGAATAGTATATATAGATGAAATAGACAAAATCTCAAGAAAATCTGAAAATCCATCAATAACAAGAGATGTAAGTGGAGAAGGAGTTCAGCAAGCACTTCTAAAAATAGTTGAAGGAACCATTGCTTCAGTTCCACCACAAGGAGGAAGGAAACATCCTCATCAAGAATTTATACAGATAAATACATCAAATATATTGTTTATTTGTGGAGGAGCATTTGAAGGTCTAGATAAAATTATAGGAGATAGGGTAGGAAAAAAATCTATTGGATTTGGTGCAAATGTTCAAAGTGTACATGAAATAGATAAATACAAAATTTATGAAGATTTATTACCACAGGATTTATTAAAATTTGGACTTATACCAGAATTTGTTGGAAGATTACCAATAATTGCAACATTAAGAGAATTAGATAAATCAGCTTTAATAGATATTATGACAAAACCAAAAAATGCATTAACAAAACAATATAAGAAACTTCTTGAAATTGACAATGTTGAGCTTGAATTTAAACCAGATGCACTTGAAACAATAGTAGATAAGGCAATAGAAAGAAAAACAGGTGCTAGAGGATTACGATCAATTATGGAAGAGACGATGAGAGATGTAATGTATGAAATCCCTTCAAATCCTAAAATAACTAAATGTATAATTACTAAAGAAACGGTTTTAGGAACATGTAAACCTGAATTAGTAATAGACGAAAATAAAGTTGAAGACGACAAAAAGAAATCTAAATCAATTAAACGAGCTAAAACGGAAAATCAAGAAACCGCGTAATAAGATGTACAAACAAAAATATAATAAAAATAGAACCCCAAGTTATACTTGGGGTTCTATTTTTATAGGAGTACTTTATATATAAAGGGTGTAATCCATCTCCGGAAAAATACAATCCTTTTCTTCAATATCTTCTAAAAAGGAAAGTTTTTCTTCAGAAATAATATCTTTTTCTCTTAAGTCAGTATCATTTTTTATCCAATAATAAAGTTTAGTAAATCTTCCAATATGGTCTTTAATACGTTTTTTAGCATAATCAACCATAGTACCATTAGTAATTATAAATAGCCAGTCACTACTCTGTGCTAATACTAACTCTCGAGCACATTGATTAAGAATTCTACGTTTTAAGGATTTTTTATTTTCATAGGGATAGATTCTAGCTATTTCACACATTCTATCTCCAGCAACGTGTAAATGTCTATGAACATAATCATTTGTAGGATTAAGCCATACTTCACTATAACCTTTTGCACCCCAACTAGATCTACAAGGAGTAGATATTTGCATATTAGGATATTTATCTATATATTCTCCAGGTGTGATTAAAGCAAAGTTGCAATTATCATAATAAATTTTCTTTGCAAGAGTATAAATCCAATCTGGACCCTCATACCACCAATGACCATACAATTCAGCATCATAGGGGCAAACTATAATAGGCGGATTTTGCGTATAATTAGACAGATTATCTATCTGTTTACATCTACAATCAAAAAAATGTCCAGCTTGTTTTTCGACAGAATCTTGAGCCCATCTCAAATCATATATATCTTTATTCTCAGTAGAACCAGTAATTCTGTGGTATCTAATACCAGTAGAGACACGAACACCATTGCAAGCTATATAGGGCTTAATATAATCATAAGGAGCATCATAACCAATATCACGGTAAAATTCCCTATAGTTAAAATCGCCAGGGTAACCGTTAATAGAACTCCATACTTGTCTTGAAGACTCCAAATCTCTACCAAAAGCAACAACGCCTTCTGGAGAAACTATTGGAGCGTATGTTCCATAAAGTGGAGTAGGGTCTGCATATAAAATACCATGTGTTTCAACTAAAACATATTGAACTCCAAACTCTTTTAAATATTTATCAGCTTCTGGAACGTATCCACATTCAGGAAGCCAAAATCCTTTGATAGGCTTTGTAAAATATTTTTTATAGGTTTGTACACCTAAAGCAATTTGTGCTCTGACAGTTTTTTCATTTACATATAAAATAGGAAAATATCCGTGAGTAGCTCCACAACCAATAATTTCAAGGACACCTAGATCATTAAACTTTTTAAAAGCGTTAATTAAATTACAATTATAAACATCTTTAAAAATATGTAAATCATTAGAATATCTATCAAAATAATAATGTGAAAGTTTATTTATTCTAGGATTATCCTTTGTTCTAACAATCTCTTTTTCAGAAAGTTCTATATGCTTATTTAGATATTTAATGTATCTTGCTTGCAACATTTGATTATCTAACATATTAAGAAGAGGTGGAGTTAAGGACATGGTAATCCTAAAATCAACATGTTCATCTACTAATTTTTGAAAATTTGCAAGAAGGGGAAGATATGTCTCAGATATAGCTTCATAAAGCCATTGCTCTTCTAAGTAATCTTCACTTTCTGGGTGATGAACAAAAGGCAAATGAGCATGAAGTACAAAACTAACATATCCTTTTATATTTTTTTCCATAATAATCTCCATAATAAAAAATTTAGGTTTTCTATGTTATTATGTAGAAAACCTATAAAACGTTTGATGTTGGATTCTGAGAAGATGGATTTTTAAAATCAAATTTGTCATTAATCTCAGAAATATCATAATTATCATAAATTCCTTTTAAATTATTTTCATAGTCTTTGCTCTTAAATATATTTTCAACAACCTTATTAGTCTTAATATTCTTAAAATAAATACTATCGTTTTCTTTAAAGAAAATAACATGATCATTTGGCATTTCAAGAGTATTTGAGTAAGAAACATTTAAATAATCAGTAGAAATTTCAGACGTTTTCTCTAATGGCTTACGACCTAATTCTACAGAATACTTACATTTTGTATCATTAACATGAATGTACCAATTATTTGCAAAATCATCTATTGGAACTTCATAAGAATAATTTTCAGTAATATTATGAACAACTAAGACAGGTCTAGTAACATTGAAAAAATCATTACCATAAGTATTTTCAAAATTAAGTCTGTCTTCATCTGAAATATCCCAATATGCAAAAAGAGTATTAGGATTTTGTGCCAAAATTTTTACTATAGTTTGATTGTACCTATAAGGTAAATCATAGTATTCAGAAATAATAGGCTTTAAGAATGGTTTCGACTTAACTGTGCTTAAATTATTATCATCTTCAAGTGTAGATACTGCTTTAACCTTTTTTATAGTGGAAGATTTTTTAGTTGATTTCCTTTTTAATTTAGAGGTATCAGATTTAGTTTTTGAAGTTTTAGAATTAGCAGATTTAACTTTTGAAGCTCTTATTTTTTTCTCACCTACCAAATCATTAGCAACTTTTCTTTTTTTAGCTTTTAAATCATTAGAATCCTTTGACTTTTTTGAAGTTGAAGAAACTTTTAAATCCTCATTGTCAATATCTGATTTATTATCTTTTTTTAACTTGCTTTTTACACTAGTTTCCTTTTTGATATTTTTTGAAATATTTTTTGTTTCGTCCTTAGCTTTTGCCAATTTATTTTCCTCCTTAGTTAACAACATATAATCATTTATATAATAATATATCAACATAAAGAAATAAGCAAGAGAAAAATGAAAAAATTTCAAAAAAATTGTCGATTTATATTTACATTTATAAAATTTATGTATAAAATAGGTAGTAGAAATGTAAAAAAATAATATGCCAAATTATGTATAGCACATATTACGAATTACAAAAGAAAATATTTGAAAGGGGCATAAAATTATGAAAATTTTAATGCTAACGTGGGAATACCCACCTAGAGTAGTAGGAGGAATAGCTAGGGTAGTTCACGATTTATCACAAAGAATGATAAAAGATGGACATGATGTGACAGTTGTAACGTACAAAGACGGAAATGCACCATATTTTGAAAATGACAAAGGGGTTAAAGTATATAGGGTTGACAACTATATGATTCATCCAAATAATTTTATAGATTGGATAATGCAACTTAACTTTAATATGATAGCAAAAGCAACTGAAATAATATCTAAAGAAGGAAACTTTGATGTTATTCATGCACATGATTGGCTTGTAACTTATGCAGCAAAATCACTAAAAGAATCATTTAAAATTCCAATAGTTGCAACAATACATGCAACTGAAAGTGGTAGAAATAGTGGTATACATGATGAAACACAAAGATACATAAACGATTCAGAATGGTTATTAACTTATGAATCAACAGAAGTAATTGTAAATAGTAATTTCATGAAAAATGATTTACAAAGAATATTTGGATTACCATTTGAGAAAATAAATGTTATACCAAATGGAATTAACTTAACTAATTTCACCGGAATAGAAAAAGATTATGATTTTAGACGTCAATTTGCAATGGATAATGAAAAAATAATATTGTATGTTGGAAGATTAGTTTATGAAAAAGGTATTCAATATCTAATAGGATCAATGCCAAAAATATTGGAACGTTACAATGATGCTAAACTCGTGATATGCGGTAAAGGCGGAATGATTGACGAACTAAGACAAGAAGCTCATAATTTAGGAATAGAGAAAAAAATATATTTTGCAGGATACTGCGATTCTAAAAAAGTACAAAAAATGTATAAGTGTGCTGATGTTGCAGTATTTCCAAGTACATATGAACCATTCGGAATTGTTGCACTTGAAGCAATGCTTGCAGGAATACCAACTGTTGTTTCAGATGTTGGAGGATTAAATGAAATAATTGAACATGGAGTTAACGGAATGAAAAGTTATGCTGGCAATTCTAATTCAATAGCAGATTCAGTTTTAAGCCTACTATTTGATCAAAAACTATGTGACACAGTTTCAAAAAATGCGGTAAAAAAAGTCAAAGAATTATATAATTGGAATAAGATAGCACAAGATACTCATTATGTATATGAACAGGCAATCTGCCAAACTGAAGCACAAAAGCAAGCAGAAAAAATGGAACAAGAAAAAGCAAATAAAACCGAAAAGGCTAATAATACACAAAGAGAAATTACCAATTTACTTAAATTTAGAAAAAGAAATGCGTATGCATAAAAAGCGAATTTTGACAAATAATATTTTAAAATTAGGAGATTAATAATGGAAATATATGATACAGCAAATAAACTATCTGAAGAAATAAAAAATTCAAATCAATATAAACAACTTAAGGAATCAAAAGAAAAGTTATTTGCAGACCAGGATAAAAAAACAAAGATTGAAGAATTTGAAAAGCTAAAACAAGATGTTCAAATGATGGAATTTAGACAACAGAATAATCAAGAAATTGACGAAAATGATAAGAAAGTAAAACTTGCTAAATTGTACAATGTACTAGTTGAAAATAAAGATATTAAAGAATATTTTGATTATGAAATAGCATTTAATCAACTTATGGTAGACATAAATAAAATAATAGGCGATTCTATAAAAGATATACTATAAATATAGAGTATATTGAAAGGAAGAAAAAATTGAACGAGAAAGGTATCACTTTAATTGCATTAGTTGTTACAATCATTGTACTAATTATGTTATCTTCAATTACTATAAATGGATTAATTTCAAGTGATGGAATATTAACTAAAAAAAATGAATATGAAAATATATACGATAAAAAACAAGATGAAGCAGAAAATACTGAAAATACAATAAAAAGTCAGTGGGGTAATGTCATAAATAAAACAGGTATTGACCCTGAAGTAAATTTCGTTAAATAATAATAAAATACCAAGGAGGAAAAAATGAAAGCAAATGTAACATGGAGCATCGAGGAAGATGCTAAACTAGCAGGAAAAACATGTGCAAAAAAGGCAGTATTAGATTTAGTGCAAACTAAAGTTGCAATAATGTTTAGTTCTGTAAAATATAATACACAAGAATTATTAAATGGTGCAAAGGAAGTTCTAGGAACAGCACCAATAATTGGATGTACATCTAATGAGGGAATAATTGTACCAGATGGATTTATAAATTCCAAGACAGGATTTGTAGGAATGATGGCACTAGGAGACAACGAAACAAATGTTGGAACAGCAGGATCTAAAAAGTTGATAACTGCAAGAGAAACTGGAAAATATGTTGCAAAAAAAGCAATGGAAAAAGTAGGAACAATCTGTTCACCATCATATTTTCTTATGATAGCCAACCCAGGAGAAGAAGAAGAATATGCTAAGGGAATACAAGATGTTATAGGAGATGTACCCTTTTTTGGAGGGAGTTCTGCAGATGATGACTTATCTGGAAAATGGCAAATATATACTGAAGAAGGAATTTTTGATAAAGGAGTAGCGGTAGCATTCTTTTATACAAACAAAGAAATTAAAAATATATTCACTGGTAAGTATCACGAAACGGTTAATTCTGGAGTAATAACAAAAATAACTGGAAAAAGACAACTTGATGAAATAGATGGTATCCAAGCATTAAAAAGATATTGCGAGTGGACCAATAAGAAAACAAAAGATGTTAAAGGAATAAAACTCTTAACAGAATCCATTTTAAAGCCATTAGCAGTAAAATCTCCAGCAGGTGATTTTACCGTTATAAGACATCCAATGAATGGAAATACTGATTGCACTATAAATCTTGGAAATGATTTATCTGTAAATACAGCAATTATACAAATGCAAGCATCGAAACAAGAAATGATTAGTGCACCAGCTATTACGTTAAGAGAATTAAAATCAAAACTAAACGGACAACCTGTAGCATATTTAATGATACACTGTGGTGGAAGAAAAATGGCAATAGAAGACAGTGTTGAAAATTTAGCTAAGAAAGTAAAACAAGAAGCAGGAGATGTTCCATTTATTATGCCATTTACTTTTGGCGAATATGGAAGAGGAGAACATACTGCAAATTTATGTGGAGGACTAATGATATCTGAAACAGCATTTTGCAAATAGATAGGTTTTAACAAGTTTGAATTATTTATAGTTCAAACTTTTAAAATAAATAAAATTAGGAGGAAAGATATGGATATTGAAAAATTTGTATTAAATGAAACATCATATTTTGGTGAAGGAGCTAGAAAAGTATTACCAGAAGAAATAAAGAAAAGAGGGTTCAAAAAAGTACTTGTAGTAACCGATGAATCTTTATACAAAGCTGGGGTTAGTAAAAAAATAACAGATATATTGGAAGCAAATGATATAAAATATACTTTATACCACGATGTTAAACCAAACCCACCAATAGAAAATGTGCTAGCTGGACTAAATATGTGCAAAAAACTTGGATGTGATCTAATAGTTGCAGTTGGTGGAGGTTCTAGCATAGACACAGCTAAGGGAATCAGCATTCTTATGACAAATCCAGATAGAATAGATGTTGTCTCTTTAAATGGATTATCAAATACAAAAAATAAAGGACTTCCAATAATAGCACTTCCCACAACAGCAGGAACTGCAGCAGAAGTCACAATAAACTACGTAATAACAGATCCAAAAAGAGAAATTAAAATGGTTTGCGTAGATGAACATGATATACCAATAATGGCAATAGTTGATACTGAGCTTATGGCGTCAATGCCAAAAGGTGTTGCATCTTCAACAGGAATGGATGCACTAACGCATGCAATAGAAGGATATATAACAAAATCAAAGAATATAATGTCTCAGATGTTCTCTATGAAAGCAATTCAACTTATATATGATAATTTGTCAAAAGCGGTAAATGAGAAAGATCAAGATGCAATAAATAAAGTTGGATTAGGTCAATATATTGCAGGAATGGGATTTTCAAATGTAGGACTTGGAATTGTACACTCAATGGCACATCAACTTGGTGCTGTTTATGATACACCTCATGGATTAGCAAATGCTATAATACTTCCAGTTGTAATGGAATTTAATGGTGAAGTAAGCTATGAAGATTTTAGAGAAATATTAACTCAAGCATTCCATATAGATGCAACGCTGTTTACTAAGGAAGAAATTATAAAATCTTTTTGTGAATGTATAAGAAATCTTTCTTATGAAGTTGGAATAACTCAAACAATTAAGGATGTTGGAGCAAAGAAATCAGATTTTGCTATGTTAGCAGAAAAAGCTATGGAAGACCCTTGCAAACCAGGAAATCCACGTGAAGTTACCAAAGACGAATTTATAGAGTTATATGAAAAAGCCTGGTAATTACAATTTATGCAAACAGCAATAGTTAGTATAAACTTTGTGTAGGGAAATTTTATAAAATAATTGAATAAAAGAT
>CAZDPV010000043.1:0-11563 GCA_964507565.1 uncultured Clostridium sp. | reverse complement strand
ATTTCTGAATAAAAGAAATTATACCATTTTTAAATTAAAAAGTAAATAATATTACATACAACTTGAAAGATAGCATAAAATAGTGTATAATAAACAAGTGTAAAGGAGAAATTTATGTTTGAAAATTTAGAAGCACTAGAAAAAAAATATGAAGATTTAACAATAAAAATAAGTGATCCAGAGATGATATCAAATCAAAATGAATGGCGAAAAATGATGAAGGAACATTCGGATTTAGAGCCAATAGTTATTAAGTATAGAGAATATAAAACAGTACAGAATGATTTGGCAGAAGCTAAAGAACTAATGAATGATAAAGAAATGAAAGACTTAGCTGAAGAAGAAATGCTATCAGCAAAAGATAAGATACCTAAATTAGAAGAAGAATTAAAAATATTACTAATTCCAAAAGATCCAGATGACGAAAAAAACGTAATTTGTGAAATAAGGGGTGGTGCTGGTGGAGACGAAGCCGCGTTATTTGCAGGAACATTATTTAGAATGTATTCAATGTACTGTGATAGAAAACATTGGAAAATAGAAATTTTAAATGAAAACGCAACAGAATTAGGTGGATATAAAGAAATATCTTTTATGATAACAGGAAAAGGAGCATATAGTAGATTAAAATTTGAAAGTGGAGTCCATAGAGTCCAAAGAGTTCCAGAAACAGAAGCAAGTGGCAGAATACATACATCAACAGCCACAGTTTTAATATTGCCAGAAGTAGAAGCAGTTGAAGTAGAAATAAATCCAGCAGATATTAAAATGGAAGTGTTCAGATCTTCAGGAGCAGGTGGACAGCATATCAATAAAACATCTTCAGCAGTTAGACTAATTCACGTACCAACAGGAATGGTAGCAGAATGTCAAACAGAAAGATCACAAGTTCAAAATAGGGAATATGCTATGAAGCTATTGAGATCAAGACTATATGAAAAAGAAAAAAGAGAAAGAGATAGCCAATTAGAAAGTGAAAGAAAAAATCAAATAGGAAGTGGAGACAGAAGCGAAAAAATACGTACTTATAATTATCCACAAGGGAGAATAACAGATCACAGAATAGGAATGAGCATTTATCAAATGGAGAACTTCTTAAATGGAGACCTAGATGAGATGATAGATAATTTGATAGCAGCAGATACAGCAGAAAAACTAAAGGGAACTGAAGAATAAAAAGAAAATAGAACTTCAAAATGAAGTTCTATTTTTTTATTGCTATAATAAAATTAAGAAAAAGATAGAAAGGAGAATATGGTACATTTAAATGATTAAATATATCATATAAGAAATATATGTTAAAAATATCATTACTAGGTTTGTTTTTTGGAACAATAGGAACAACAATAGGAGGCTTAATTGGAACGTTTTCAAAAAGAAGTTCCAACAAGTTCCTAAGTTTTGTTTTATCATTTGCTTCAGGTTTAATGTTAGCAGTAGTCAGTTTTAGCTTAATTCCCGAAGCTTTAGAAATTTCATCAATTTACATGTCATTACTTGGTATGATAATTGGAATAATTGCAATGATTATCTGTGATATATTAGTAGATAAAAAATTCAATTCTAATTCATATAACAAAAAGCAAAGAACAGCAAAAACAGATATCGATAACTCGAAAAAACTAAGTCTATTAAAAACAGGAATAATAGTAAGCGTAGGATTAGCTATTCATAATATACCAGAAGGTTTAGCAATAGGATCAGGATTTGATGCTTCTACAACATTAGGATTTTCTTTAGCTATTGCAATATGTTTACATGATATACCAGAAGGAATATCAATGGCAATACCAATGAAAAACGGAGGAATGAATGCTACAAAAGTTATGCTTTATGTAATATTATCAGGTATTGCAACTGGATTAGGAGCGTTAATAGGTGCATTAGTTGGAAATATCTCAACAAATGTAATAGCCATCTGTTTAGCATTTGCAGCAGGAGCAATGCTTTACATAGTATCTGGAGAACTAATTCCAGAATACAACAGTTTATATCATGGAAGAATGAGTGCACTAGGAAATATGGCAGGGTTTATTATTGGTTTATTTGCAATGATAATAAGCTAAAAAATACTAAGATAATAAAAGTATAATATTTCTTTTAAATCGCTTGACTAATATAGCGCTTTTATAGTAGAATAATAGCGAACATAAGTTTAGAAAGAGAGATACAAATATATGCAAAATTTATTAGAAGAATTAAACCCAATGCAAAAAAAGGCGGTAGAACAAACAGAGGGACCATGCTTAGTTATTGCAGGTGCAGGAAGTGGAAAAACAAAGGTCTTAACATATAAAATAGCATATTTAATGCAAGAAAAAAATATAAAACCATGGAATATATTAGCTATAACATTTACAAATAAAGCAGCTAATGAAATGAAAGAAAGAGTTCAAAAGTTAGTAGGAGATGCAATAAATGACATTTGGCTTGGGACATTTCACTCAATATGTGTGCGAATCCTAAGAAAATTCATAGATAGACTAGGATTTGATAATTCATTCGTAATATTTGATACATCAGATCAAAAAACACTGGTCAAAAATTGTTTAAAAGAATTAAACATAGACTCAAAGATGTTCACAGAAAAATCTGTAATAAATGAAATAAGTAATGCAAAAAATGAAATGCTAGAGCCAGAACAATACCAAGCAAAATATGCAGGAGATTATAGAAAAGAAATAATAGGAAAAACATATACTTTATATCAAAAAAAATTAAGAGAAAACAATGCAATAGACTTTGATGATATAATCAACTTTACAATAAAAATCTTAACAAATAATTCAGATGTACTAGAATATTATTCGGAAAAATTCCAATATTGCTTAGTAGATGAATACCAAGATACAAATAAATCACAATATACATTAGTATCATTACTAGCATCAAGATATGGAAATCTAACGGCAGTTGGAGATGCAGACCAAGGAATATATAGCTTTAGAGGGGCAGACATATCAAACATACTAAACTTTGAAAAAGATTTTCCAGGAACACAAATAATTAAGCTAGAGCAAAACTACAGATGTACTGGAAATATATTAAAAGCGGCCAATTCAGTAATAAAACATAATGAAAGTAAATATGAAAAAAAATTATGGACCGAAAATGAAGAAGGAACTCATCCAACAATATTTTGCGGAGATGATGAATACGAAGAAGCGTCTTATATCGTAGAACAGATTAATGATTTAAAAAGAGAAGAATATTTAAAAAATAAAGATTTTGTAATATTATATAGAATGAACTCACAATCAAGAGCAATAGAAGATGTATTAAGAAGAGAAGATGTACCATATAAAATTGTAGGCGGATTAAAGTTCTATGAAAGAAAAGAAATAAAAGATACAATAGCATATTTAAGATTAATTGCTAATCAATCTGACAACTTATCTTTAGAAAGAATAATAAATGAACCTAAAAGAGGAATTGGAAAAACAAGTATAGAAGGAATAGAACAAATATCAAACGAAAACAATATATCAATGTATGAAGTAATAAAAAATGCAGATAAATATATGCCAAGAATATACAATAACACTAGAGAATTCATAAACGTAATAGAAGAATTAAAAACATTAGAATTATCAATATCAGAACTAATAAAACAAACACTAAATAAAACAGGATATACGCAAAGCCTAAAAAATGAAAATACTGTAGAAGCGGAAAGCAGAATAGAAAATATAGAGGAATTTTTAACAGTAGCAATAGAATTTGAAAAAGAAGCGGCAGATAAATCTTTAAACGAATTCTTAAACAGTATTTCACTATCAAGTGACACAGATAAACTAGAAGATGCAGATAATATGGTAACTCTAATGACATTACATAGCGCCAAGGGTTTAGAGTATCCAGTAGTATTCTTAGTAGGAATGGAAGAGGGAATTTTTCCAGGGTATAAATCAATGGATAATCCAAAAGATTTAGAAGAAGAAAGAAGACTATGCTATGTTGGAATAACAAGAGCAAAGCAAAACTTATTCCTAACATTTGCAAAAAAAAGAACAATTTTTGGATCAACAAGTTACAATTCACCATCCAGATTTATTAAAGAAATTCCTAAAGAACTTCTAGACGGATATGATGATGCAATGCAATCAAAATCAAATAGAGATAATTTTGAGGATAGCGGATTTGAATGGAAATATGCCAATACTCATAACTTATATAATGCAAACAATCAACATGGCAAAGAATATGAAAAAAATAATATAAAAACAATAACAAATAAAATAGGTGAAGAAGAAATTCAAAAACATGAAGAATATAACTTCAAAAGAACTGCAACTAGCTTTCTAGCAAACTTACAAGCAAAGAAAAGTACAAAAGCAGACATAAGCAAATATCAAATTGGACAAAAGGTATTTCACAAAAAATTTGGACAAGGAGTAATAAGCAATCTAGAACCAGAAAATGATGACATAAAGGTAGATATAAACTTTGAAAAATTTGGACACAAAAGGCTGATGGCACAGTTTGCAGGACTAGAAATACTAGAGTAAATCAATTTTATAATATCATAAAAACTTAAAAAACAATTTATATAATAATAAAAAGCGGAGCACAGGTAAAAAATCATGCCCCACTTTTTATTTTAAACATATTATTTACTAAAAAACTTTTGACCAGTAATTAAAGAATTATTTCCAATTAACATCTCACCATGCTCCTGCAATGTAGAAACGAACAATTCTTTACTAGAAAAAAACTTAGAAAATTCTGTAATACAACAATATAATCTACTAATATATTTGTATTTTTCATTTATCTTATTAAAAACAAGATAATACTGATTAGCATATCTATAAAGCTCACAAGATTTAGATAAGGTTTTTAAACAATTTATTTTATTCTGTTTTAAATAAGCACAGAAATTACAAAAATCATCAAAAGAATTAAACAAATAAACTAGATAAGGAGAGGTAATTTCAGAATCTTTAATAATTTTTTTGGGATGAACAGCAATTCTTGTCTTTTTTAATTGCATAAGCTTTGTTACAATAAAAACAAAATTACCATTTGACAGAGCACGTGCATCTATTTTAATTTTATAATCTTTTGTCCTAAACCCAACAGCATTATTAGCCTCATCCAATAATTGCAAAAAAGAATCTCTTGCATAAGAGGAATCAACCATAAAATTATCAAGAGTATCACTATTTGGCAACTCATCACCAGAAAGTGTAATTTTTAATTTATTCTCATTGATTTTTTCAAATCTCATAAAATCCTCCTTTGTATAGAGTATAATAACATATATACAAAAAAAAAGGAATACTTTTTACCAAAATATCTTGAAAAAAAATGGAAATACATATATAATACAAATGTGAAAAAAATCAAATTTCCGTAAGAAAAATTGGAGGTATAATATGGCAACAAAGGAAAAAAGTACATTGGTACTAATTATATTTGTATTATGTGGAGTAGTAATAGGTGGACTGTTAGGAGAATTAACAACTGGAATACCATGGCTTAAATGGTTATCATATGGTCAAGAATTTGGACTAGCAGTAGACAATCCAGTAACGTTAGACCTAGGAGTAGTAAAATTAACACTTGGACTAATGTTTAAAATAAACATTTCAAGTATAATCGGAATTATAATATCTATTTTTTTATATAGAAAATTTTAATAAAAATGGGGGCAGAAAGGAAACTTTATGCCATTAAAAATGAAAGAATTGCCAGAATCAGAAAGACCATACGAAAAATTAAAAATGTATGGGGCACAGAAGTTATCAAATGCGGAATTATTGGCAATAATAATAAAAACAGGAACGAAAGAAGAAAATTCTATTGATATAGCCAATAGGATTCTTTTACTTGGAAATAATCTGTTAGAGTTACAAGAAATCTCAATAGAAAAGCTTAAAACAATAAAGGGAATTGGAGAAGTAAAAGCAATACAGTTAAAAGCAATGTGTGAACTAACTAAACGAATGAATGCAGAAAACAAAAATATGAGTATAACAATTGAAAAACCAGAAGACATAGCAAAAATATTTATGAACGAACTAAAAAACGAAACACAAGAGATAGTTAAAGTTATAATACTAAACTCAAAAAACCTAATACTAAAAATAATAGAAGTAACAAAGGGAGAAATAAATTCAGCAGGAGCAAATGCATCACTTATTCTATCAGAAGCTGTTAAAATGCAAGCACCAAAAATAATACTAATACACAATCATCCAAGTGGGGATCCCACACCAAGCAGACAAGATTATGAAACAACAAAACAAATAAAGAAAGCTTCAGATATATTAGGAATTAAACTATTAGATCATATTGTAATAGGAAACAACCAATATAAAAGTATTTTTTCAGAAAGGGATTTTAAAAATGAAATTGATGGACTTTAGTACAAAAGACATTGGAGTTGATTTAGGCACTGCCAATATTTTAATAACATTAAAAGGAAAGGGAATTGTATTAAGAGAGCCTTCAGTTGTTGCAATAGACCAAGCCACATCAGAAATAGTAGCAACTGGAAAAGAAGCAAAAGAAATGTTAGGGAGAACTCCGGAAAACATAAGAGCTGTAAAACCTATGAAAGATGGAGCGATAGCAGACTTTACTGCAACAGGAATGATGCTAAAAAACATGATAAGGAAAGTATCTAAAAAATACAATACAGGAAAACCAAGAATAATAGTAGGTGTACCATCAGGAATAACAGAAGTAGAAGAAAGAGCAGTAGAAGAATCTTTTCTACAATCAGGTGCTAGAGAAGTATATTTAGAAGATGAACCTATGGCATCAGCAATAGGAGCAGGAATAAATGTATTAGAACCAAACGGAAATTTAATAGTAGATATAGGTGGAGGAACAACAGAAGTAGCGGTAATATCATTAGGAGGCATAGTTACAAGTACATCGATAAAAGTGGCAGGAAATGCAATAGATGAAAGTATTGTAGAGTATCTAAAAAAAGAAGAAAACATTGTAATAGGTTTAGCTGCTGCAGAAAACCTAAAAATAGAACTTGGATGTGCAGAAACACTAGTAACGGAGATAACTAAAGAAATAAGAGGAAGAGATGTAGATGTAGGACTTCCTAGAAATGTAACAATCTCGTCAAAGCAAATAGAAGAAGCAATGAAAAAACCAATAAACGAAATAATAGATGCAATTATAAACACACTAAGCAATACGCCACCAGAGCTAGCATCAGATATAATAAAAAATGGAATTTATTTAGCAGGAGGGGGAGCACTAATTAGAAACCTAGATAATCTAGTAGCACAAAAACTAGGAATACAAACTTATATTGCAGATTCTCCACTAGACTGCGTAGCAATAGGAGCTGGCAAAACTCTTGAAAATCTAGACAATTATAAAAGAGTATTATCAGATAGAAAAATAAGAAATTAGATAAAAGGAGACATAAATGAAAAATAATAAATCTAGCATTATAGGAATAATAATAACAATAATTGTACTAATAATAACAATAATATTATCTAATTTAGGAACAGGAAAAATCTCTTTTTTGGAAAATGCAGTTGAAAAAATATTTATTCCAGTACAAAATTCATTTGTATTTATAAAAGACAAAATATCAGGAAACGACCAAGAATTAAGTGATATAGAATCATTAAAAACAGAAAACCAGGAGCTAAAAAATGAAAATCAGCAATTAAAACAATCAACAAGGGAGCTAGAAGTATTAAAATCAGAAAACAACACATTAAAAGAATATCTAAATTTGAAAAATAAATATGCAGATTATAAAACTGTACCAGGATATATCGTAGAAAAAAGTTTTAGTAACTATGATAAAATAATAATAATAAATGTTGGTTCAAAAGATGGGATTCAAGTTAATATGCCGGTTATATCAGAATCTGGACTGGTAGGACATATCCTATCGGTAACAGAAAATACTGCAAAAGTACAGACAATAATAGATACAGCAAGCACAATAAGTGCCTTAATATCAACATCAAACGACAGTATACTATTAAAAGGGACATTAAATAATAAATCGGTATTAAAAGCAACAGCAATACCAGCAGAAGCCACTATCCTACAAGGAGATGATGTTTTAACATCAGGGTTAGGAGGAATATATCCAAAAGGAATACTAATAGGAACAATAAAAGATGTAATAAATACAAAAAATGAGTTAGATAGATATGCTAATATAGAAACATCAGCAAACTTTGAAAAACTTGAAACAGTATTAGTAATAACAGGGAAATAAAAATAGGAGGAAAAAGTGAAAAAACTAAAAGCAACATTAGTAATCATAATGCTATTTATATTCACATATTTTTTACAAATAAATTTTTTCTCATGGTTTAATATAAGTGGAATAATGCCAAATTTATTCGTTATTCTAGTCCTATTTGTAGGACTATTTGCGGGAAAAAAACTAGGAGTAATTCTAGGACTAATAATTGGATTTATATTAGATATACTATTAGGTAAAACACTTGGATTTACAGGAATATTCCTGGCAATAATAGGATTATTGGGAGAATACTTTGACAAGAATTATTCAAAAGACAGCAGAGTAATGATAATACTAATGAGCATAGGAGGGACAATGCTCTACGAAATTGGGATGTATATAATTAACATCATAAAGTTCAATATAATAATAGAAATTCCACAATTTCTTTTAAATTTAATAGTTGAAAACATTTTCAATACACTAATAATAATAATAATATATCCACTAATGAAAAAAATAGGATATTATATAGAAGATAAATTTAAAGGAAAAGAATTTTTAACAAGATATTTCTAAAAAGGAGGAGCAATGGAAGGCAAAAAGAGTAGCAAAATAAGATTCAATATAATTATGGCAATTGTATATATTGCAGGAATAATACTCCTAATACGACTATTTGACCTTCAAATTGTTCATGGAGAAGCTTACAGAGAACAATCAAATACAAGACTTACTAGAGAAATGATATTAAAAGCAGCAAGAGGAAATATTGTAGACACAAGTGGAAACAAATTAGTATCCACAAAAGTTATATATAATGTGGAAATCTATAAAACAAAAATAGATAGTCAAACATTAAATAATGCATTATTACTAATAGCACAAACTCTTGAATCAAATGGAGATACATACAAAGATAATTTTCCAATAAAAATAAACCCATTTTCATTTGGAAATACAGATGAAACATCATGGAAAACAGCAAATAACGTAGATACGAATTATAATGCAGAAGAATGTTTTTATTACTATAAAAAGAAATATTCAATTCAAAATGAGAATATCGATGAAACAAGAAAAATAATAACACTAAGATATGCAATAGAAAAAGATGGATACAGCAATACGAAATCAGTAAAATTAGCATCAAATATAAGTAATGCAAGTTTCGCCAAATTAAATGAAATGGGAAGTAGCTTTCCAGGAGTAAGTACATCTTGCGAACCAACAGTAGCGTATCCTTATGGAGAAGTAGCATCTCATATACTAGGATATGTTGGACCTATATCACAAAATGAGTTAAAAATAAATACAGAATACGACCAAAATGATGTTATTGGAAAAATGGGAATAGAAAAAGTCTTCGAAAAGTACTTAAAAGGAAAAGATGGTGTAAAACAAATAGACATGTCAGTAGACGGAATAGTAACAGATGAATACATTTCTCAAGAAGCAACATCAGGAAGTGATATAGTTTTAACAATAGATGCAGACTTACAAAAGGCAACAGAAAAAGCCTTAGAAGATGATATAACAAAAATGCAGGACGGAACTATAAGCGGTGCAAAGTCAGCTTCAGAAGGATCTGCAGTAGTAATAAATGTAAAAACAGGTGAAATATTAGCAATGGCAAGCTATCCAAACTATAATCCATCATTATTTGTAGATGGAATAAGTACAGAAAACTGGAACAATTATCTTAATGACACGAGACACCCATTAGTAAATAAAGCCATATCTGATATGTCACCACCAGGCTCAACATTCAAAATGGTAACCGCAATAGCAGGCTTAGAAAGTGGAGCCATAGATCTGAATACAAAAATAAATGACACATATAGATATACATTTTATAGAGACTATCAACCAACTTGTTGGAGAAGAGGAGGACATGGATGGCTTAACGTTACTCAAGCAATAGAACACTCATGTAACTACTTCTTTTATGAAACAGGAAGAAGAGCAGGAATAGACAAACTAGTAGAAGTAGCAAAATCATTTGGATTAGGTCAAAAAACAGGAGTAGAATTACCAGACGAAATATCAGGAATACTATCATCTCCAGAAGTTGATAAAGAATGGACAGGCGGAAAAACGATACAAACAGCTATAGGGCAATTATATAATGACTTTACACCATTACAAATGGCAAAGTATACAGCAATGATTGCAAATGGAGGCAAAAACATAAACGTATCTATAATAAAAGGAATAAACAACTCAGATGGCACAAGCGTATCTAAAAATGAAATAGAACAATATGTAAATAATTTACTTGGAATAACAGGAACTAGCGGTTCAGATTTATCAATAAGTGCAGAAAATTTAAATGCAGTTAGGGAAGGAATGAAAGGGGTTACAAGCGACGATGGAGGAACAGCATATTCTTATTTCAAAGACTTCAATATAGAAGTAGGTGGTAAAACAGGATCAGCTTCAATAAATGATAAAGGAAACGCTAATGCTTGGTTCGTAGGATTTGCACCATTTGATGACCCAGAAATAGCAGTAGCAGTATTCGTAAGAAATGGAGAACACGGTGGATACACAGCACCAGTAGCAAGAGAAATATTTGCACAATATTTAGGAATGAATGCATCTCAAATAACTGAAGACATGACAGCAAATTCACAAATGCAGACAATAAGATAAAAATAAAAGTAAAGGATTAAGCAAATATGTCAAATAGTATAAATATATTTTTAAAAACAGACAATATAATAATAAAAATTAGAGAAGATGCAAAAAAAAATGAGATAATGAAAGATTTAAAAACAAAACTGCCAGAATTAAAAAATTTCTATAAAGAAGAAAATACGCCTATATTAGTTACAGGGAAAATACTAAAAACGACAGATATTGACGAAATACAAGAACTAATACAAAAGGCAATAAACGTCAAGGTAGAATTTGATAGCCCAAGAGTACTTGGATTACACGGAATAAAAAAGACATTTAGAAAAGAGATATCTTCATCAGAAACGAAATTTTATAAAACATCGTTAAGATCAGGACAAAGTATAGAATTCGAAGGAAGTATAGTTATACTAGGAGATGTAAATGCTGGAGCAGAAGTAATAGCAGAAGATAACATAGTAGTATTGGGGCATTTAAGAGGGATGGCACATGCAGGAGCAAAAGGAAATGAGCAAGCTATAATATCAGCAAGAGTGATAGATTCTCCACAAATACGAATAGCAAGTATAATAAAAGAAAGAACAAGAGATGAAATCGGGGTACAAATGTATTCATATGCGTACGTAAATGAAAAAAATGAAATAGAAATGGAATAAACTTATTAAAATAAAAAATGAAAACTAATATACAAAAGAATAAAACAAATGCAATTTCATCAATTAAAAGGTAATATTTTAC
>CAZDPV010000042.1:0-11758 GCA_964507565.1 uncultured Clostridium sp. | reverse complement strand
AAGTTAGATTGCTTTTATGAATACATTATTCATATTCTAAGTCACAATTTTTTCAAACTCAAATATTCTTAACCCTGTATTATTTTATATAGCTTTTACATAATATATTAAATTTTATGTATAATCCAAACACATTTGGCAATACTTATTTTAAATGAATGGAGGTGTACATTATGGCAAAAGATTCTAAAAAGTCTTCAAAAGGATCAAACAATGGCAAAAAATCAGGAAATACACAATCTCAAAATGCTGAATCAAAAAACTAATTCTTCTTTAGTTTGATTTTATTTAAAATACAAAATGAGTATTTATAATGTTCATAATTCAATTTTTAAGTTGTTTTGTGCCATTATAAATACTTGTTTTTTATATATATCTTTATCTATAAAGTCTAAATATAACTGTGAATTAACTTAATTGCATTTTTTTAATAATACATATTCATATATTACTCCATCATCTTCAACCTTATCTCTTGTAACTTCTATGTAATTTTCATTTAAGAATTTGATATTTATTTCATTATTTTCTTCAATTTTACAAATGACAAAATTAGTAACTTTCTCTCTAATGTATCTATCTTGTTCATCTTTTATTATTGGATAGCTATTATATTCAATATTTGGCATCGAAAAATATTTAATGTTTGGTATTGTATTAGTAACTGTATAAAATCCTCCGTCAATAAAATTATAGTTTAATATGCTTTTATCCTGTTCTTCATTTATAAATTTTGCAAATTTAAATTGTACTAAATTCGAGCTATCTATATTCATATTAGTCCTATTGGGTGTATTTATATATGTTAATGCAATAAAACCACATGTAACTAAAATATTTAAAGCTAAATAAAGTAATTTTAGCTTAGGATTTTTATTCGTCTTTTTTTCTATCACTTTGTCTAATATATATCCTATACTGCATATTCCAAAAATCATAAAAGGCATTAAAAATAAAAAGTAATATTTATAATTATTTCCATAATAAATTCCTATTGATGAAAGTATTATTGCAAAATTTATAGCAATTTTGCCAATTTTATTAGTAATCATCTTTTTATTTATCATAAAAAATATATATCCAAATGCAGCAGTTACCAAAAATATTGGTAAATGTCTAGAATATGCAAGTGCAGATTTTAATGCTAATATAATTCTTTTAATAATTGAAATGTTACTTGAATATGCTGTCATATTCACATAAAAATATGTATAAAATAAATCTCCCAATGCATTGTTGGCTCCAAAATATATAAGCCACGGAATACTTGCAATTATTATTCCTAACATAAAATACAAGCATGATTTAACCGCTTCTTTATAATCTTTTTTCATTAACCTAGCAATTACAATAAACAGTATAAAAGCAATCCAAAATCCTAGCATAGTATATTTTATCCAAAGGACACATCCACACATAATTCCATTTATGATAAGCTCCCTTGTTGTCATTTTTTTAGGATATATATTTTTAAAATATTTCAAAAAGTAATAAAAGCTTATACTCAAAAATGTAATACAAAATTCTTCTGCACTATCACCTGATGCAAAAACGAAACTTGATAAAATAGTAAAAGATAACATCGAAATACCCCATATACTATTTTTCTTACTGCAAAATATTCCTATTATTTTATTCATAAAGTATAAGAATATTGAAAAAGAAACTACTTCAATAATATATACACCTAAAAAACTAGAATGAGACAGCATATATGCAATCTCATGAACAAAATACAATAAAGGCCCTTTTTGTTCAAACAAATCTTTATAAGGAACTAATCCATAAAACATAGACTTTCCTATTGTAAAATATGTATTAGCATCACACCAATCATTTAAAGCATATAGAGGAGAACTTTTTGAGCAAAATAGTAAACAAATTGATGATATAATTAGACAATATATAAATATTATTATGTTGCTTTTGTTTTTTGTTATATTTGAATTATTTCTATTTATACTATATGATTTAAAATTATTTTCATTCTCTTTTTGATTTTTTTCTATTACACTCATGCAATACTCCTCTTCATTTTTGGTTATTTATTACTCTATGTACTTTTTCAGGAATTGTCCTGTATAACTTCTATCATTCTTACAAATTTTTTCTGGAGTCCCCACTGCAATAATTTCTCCACCTTTGTCTCCGCCTTCGGGTCCTAAATCTATAATATAATCGCAAGTTTTAATTAAATCCAAATTATGTTCTATAACTAAAACTGTATTTCCTGCATCGACTAATCTTTGAAGTATATCTACCAGTCTATGCACATCATCAATATGGAGTCCTGTTGTTGGCTCATCTAATATGTATAAAGTTTTCCCTGTTGAACGTTTAGATAACTCTGTTGCTAATTTTATACGCTGAGCTTCACCACCTGATAGTGTTGTTGAAGGTTGTCCTAGTTTAATATATCCTAATCCAACATCATTTAAAGTCTGAATTTTTTGCTTAATTCTTGGTACATTTTCAAAGAATGTTAGAGCTTCTTCTACTGTCATATCTAAAACATCTGAAATTGTTTTGCCTTTATATTTTACTTCAAGAGTTTCTCTATTATATCTCTTTCCTTTGCATACTTCACATGGTACATAAACATCTGATAAAAAGTTCATTTCTATTTTTATTATTCCATCACCATTGCATGCTTCACATCTTCCTCCTGCAACGTTAAAACTAAATCGTCCCTTGTCATACCCTCTCATTTTAGCTTCATTTGTTGAGGCAAAAATATCTCTTATAATATCAAATACACCTGTATATGTTGCTGGATTTGATCTAGGTGTTCTTCCTATTGGTGATTGGTCAATATTTATTACTTTGTCTATGTTCTCTAATCCTTTAATTTCTTTACACTTTCCAACTTTATCATTAGAACCATTTAACTCTTTATTAACGTTTTTATACAATACCTCATTAACAAGTGTACTTTTACCAGAGCCTGATACTCCTGTTATACATACAAACTGACTTAATGGAATTTTAACACTAATATTTTTTAAATTGTGCTCTATTGCTCCAACTACTTCTATGTATTTTCCATTAAGATGTCTTCTATGTTTTGGAACTTGAATTTGTTTTTTTCCGCTTAGATATTGTCCTGTTATAGATTTTTCAACTTTTGATATTTCATCAGCTGTTCCTTGAGCCATAACATATCCACCATGTATCCCTGCTCCAGGGCCAATGTCAATTACTTGATCTGCCGAATACATTGTATCGGTATCATGTTCTACTACTATAACAGAATTTCCTAAATCTCTTAATTTTTTTAGTGTTGCTATCAACTTATCGTTATCTCTTTGATGAAGTCCTATACTTGGTTCATCTAAAATATACATCACTCCTGTAAGTCCTGAACCAATTTGAGTTGCTAATCTAATTCTTTGAGACTCTCCACCTGAAAGGGTTGCAGCACTTCTTGATAATGTTAAATAGTCAAGTCCTACATCTATTAAGAATTGTAATCGTTTATTTAGCTCTTTAAGAATCTGATCTGCTATCATCGCATTTTTTTCACTTAGTTTTAGTTTATTTATGTATTCTTTTATATGTATGATTGGCATATCTGTAAGTTCATTTATGTTTTTATCTCCAACTTTTACTGCTAATACTTCAGGTTTTAATCTAGCTCCATGACAGGCAGAACACTCCGCTTCGCTCATATACATTTCATAAAATTGTATCATTCCTTGAGATTTAGTTTCTCTATGTCTTCTTTCAAGTGTAGGAATTACACCCTCAAAAGGCGCCTTCATTTTTCTAGTTCCAAAACTAGATGTGTATTCAAAATCAATGCATTCATCACCTGTTCCATATAATATTTTGTTTAAGAAATCTTTTGGAAGTTTCTTTATTGGTTTTGATATATCTACTCCATAATGTTTTCCAATGGCTTCAAAATACATCTTAGCCATTGTTTCGCCCTTTTTCATAGTACTAGCTCCAAAAGCTTTTACACCATTATATAGTGTTAAATTTTTATCAGGAATTATTAAATCTTCATCCATTTTCATTAAATATCCAATACCTGTGCATTCAGGGCAGGCTCCCATTGGATTATTAAATGAAAACATTCTTGGAGATAACTCTTCAAAACTTATTCCGCAATCTGGGCATGAATAATTACTACTATATAATCGTTTTTTTCCATCAACAACATCAACTTTTACTAAATTTTCGGATGCCTTCAATGCTATTTCTATAGATTCTGTTAGTCTTCCTCTTATGTCACTTTTTATTACCAATCTATCTATTACTATATCTATAGAATGCTTTTTCTTTCTGTCAATGTCTATATCATCTGAAAGCTCTACTGTTTCCCCATCGATTCTAGCACGAATGTAACCATCTTTACTAAAGTCCTCTAATAGTTTTTTGTATTCTCCTTTTTTTTCTCTAATAATTGGAGCAAGTATTTGAATTTTTGTACCTTCTTCCAATAAAAGAATATCATCAACAATTTGATCTACTGTCTGTTTTTCTATTCTTTTTCCGCATTTAGGACAATATGGTACACCTATTCTAGCATATAATAAACGTATATAATCATATATTTCAGTAACTGTTCCTACTGTTGAACGTGGATTTTTTGAAGTTGTTTTTTGGTCTATTGATATAGCAGGAGATAGTCCTTCTATTGATTCAACATTTGGTTTATCCATTATCCCTAAAAATTGCCTTGCGTATGAAGATAAACTTTCTACATATCTTCTTTGACCTTCTGCATATAGTGTATCAAAAGCTAAAGAAGATTTTCCAGAACCTGAGAGACCTGTTATTACTACTAATTTATCTTTTGGTATTTTAATATCTATATTTTTAAGATTATGTTCTTTTGCTCCTTTTATTATTATTTCGTCCATTTATCATGCCCCCATACTATATTATTCTAATGTCACTATTATAAAACAAATGTTTTGTAAAGTCAAGAAGTATTTTATAATTTTACAATATTTTTACATTGTGATATAATCTTAAATATATTAAGATATGAAAGGATACAAGTATGGACGAAAATAATATTGATTTTAAAACTTTAAGCTCTAAAGAGCAGATAGCTGAACTTAGTAGAAATTTGAGTAAAATAACATCTCAAATATATGAAAATAGACAAGCTGATATAATAAGTGGAAATTTAGAGATTGTTGATATTGCTTATAATATTACATCTGATAGTGAAATTGTATATGATGTTACTTTTCTTGATAAAGAAAAACATGAAACGCATGAGTTTTATAATGCTGATTTAATAAAAATGGACTTAAGTCAAAGTAAAATTGATTCCTTAAAGTCTATTGGGGTTGATATTTCAAGTATGGAGAAACAATATAAGGAACTATCTTCTTTAAGTGAAAATCCTCAAAAAATTTCTCTTTTAGGTTTAAAGCAAAAAGAAGTGGAAAGTAAAGATTTAGCTAGCCTTCTAGATATCGATGAAAAGTCCATAGATTATGTTTCAAGTATTGGTTCTACTAAACCTCAAATATCTTCTGAAAGTATAAAAGGTATCAAATCTGATGATATTTCCTCTTCTGAGAAGGTTTCTACTCACTATACTATTGGTGATGTAATTGGTGGAAATTATGTTGGATATAAAATTATCAAAACAAATAATGGTTCTCCTATTGTTTTAGGAATAAATGAAGATGGATCAGCTGAAAAAATTGATAATTCCAAATTAGAATTTGTTAATGGAATTAAATCAATGAGTCTAATGCGTGATGATGGAGTTATAAAGGAAGTTGGTGTTGTTACTGCTTTTAGAATAAAAGATCCAGGCTCTACTTTAAATCAAGATCAGGTTGTAGGTTTAAGCAGTGATAGAGGTAATGTTAATGGCTTTTATGCACGTGGTGGTATTACTTCTGATAGAATTTTAGGTGAAGAAATTCCATCTAACACCTATTCTACTAAAAAAGTCCTTCCTAAGCAAATACTAGATACTAGAGAAAATCCAGAAATTGCTGGTGAATCAGATTCTGCAAAAGCAAGAACTGATAATAATAGTATTGCAATGACAAATGATATTTCTCCTAAACATGATTTAGAAGAACTTGCTGAAACTTACGCTAGTGTGTATAGAATTGACAAAGATACTTTATTAAAAGAAACTATTGAAAATATTGAAAATGGCTCAGCTTCTAGAAATGAAATTAGCGATGAAGAATATGTAATACAGACAGCTGAAAATATTGTAGATAATTCATTAGCTAAAGAATCAGAAGAAAAAGAATCTTATTCTACTCATAAAACTCGCGATTTAGGAGATCATGGAGATGGTTCACCTTCTATGGAAGAAAGAACACTAGGTAACATACATCATACATAGGTATTAAAACCGTAGCAATACGGTTTTATATTTTTATTTTATTACCTTGTTACATTCTACAACAGTAACATTATCTGGTACATTACTTAATACTATTGCATTTGCTCCTATTTTTACATTATTGCCAACTTTAATTGGTCCTAAAATTTTTGCTCCAGCTCCTACCATAACATGGTTTCCTATATCTGGATGTCTTTTGTTTTTATCCTTACCAGTTCCTCCTAGAGTGGCACCATGATATATTGTACAATCATTTCCAATTGTTGCAGTTTCACCAATTACTACTCCCATTCCATGGTCTATAAAGAGCCTACTACCAATTTTAGCTCCTGGATGTATCTCTATTCCGGTGAAGAATCTTCCAATTTGAGAGTTTAGTCTTGCTAAAAATATCAGTTTATGCCTATATAGAAAGTGTGATACTCTATGGAATACTAAAATATGAAAACCGGGATATAATATTATCGTTTCTAGTACATTAGAAGAAGCGGGATCTTTCCTAGATATGTTTTTTGCATCTTCATACATTTCCTTAAATGCTTTTATAAATTTCATATTAGATTTCTCCTATATTATATAATATGCATTAGTCTAATATCTGTATACAACATAAAAAAGCCCCACCACCTAAGAGTTCTTAAGTGATGGGGTAAGAGGTTTTTACGCTGTAAATCTGTAGAAGATTCTAGCAGAGGTATTGCCGTTATCGTCAGTGGAAATTCTTACACAGGATTCCAGGTCTACTCCCTCTGGTATGCGGTTTTTGCACATACCGAAAAGGATGTTCTTGGCGTCTTCCAAATCGTAGCACACATGATCTTTTGCTTTCGAATCCCTAAAAGTGTGATACTTTTGGGTATTCACAATCTTTGTTACGCCATGTATTTTCCATTCAATACCTGTAGTGAAGAAGCCACCAAGTCGTCTAAAAATCGGGCCGTACGGCACTTTGACGGAAGTGTAGATTTCTCTGCACCCTGTGGTTAACATCTGCATGGAAGTTTCTGCTTTCCGAATGTTGTCTTCTGTGTTGTTCATAATTATTGCCTCTTTCTTTAAATAAAATTATTGTTTCTTTTTTCAAAGAACTATAATAATTATACCATTATGTTAACATTTTGTCAAATTTTAGTGTTTTTTATATATTATTGTAACTTTTTTATTTGACTTATTTTAATATTTATTAAATTGTAGCAATTTATATATGTTTATACTAAGTTTTCCATTTCCTTTATTTTGTCTCTTATTTCAGCTGCTTTTTCGAATTCTAGATTTTGAGCACATTTTAGCATTTCATCGGTAAGTTTATTTATAGATGTTTCAATATCTTCATCTTTTTCAAGCTTATAATTTTCCTCATTTTCTGCTACTTGATATGTTGCCTTAATTGTTTTCCTTATTTCCTTCTTTATTGTTGTAGGGGTTATGTTATGGTCTTCATTGTATTTTTCTTGTATTTCTCTTCTCCTATTAGTTTCTGAAATTGCTTTATCCATAGAATCAGTAAGCTCATCTGCATACATTATAACTTTACCTTCTGTATTTCTGGCCGCACGTCCAATTGTTTGAATTAAAGAACGCTCTGAACGTAGAAATCCTTCTTTATCAGCATCTAATATAGCAACTAATGAAACTTCTGGAATATCTAGTCCTTCTCTTAATAAGTTAATTCCTACAAGTACATCAAATTTTCCCATACGCAAGTCTCTTATGATTTCCATTCTTTCTAATGCTTTTATGTCAGAATGCATGTATCTTACTTTAATATCTAATCCCGTTAAATATTTAGTTAAATCTTCTGCCATCTTTTTAGTTAAGGTTGTTACTAATATTCTTTCTCCTTTTTGCGTTCTTTCATGTATTTGGTTAATTAAATCATCTACCTGATTTTCAACAGGACGTACTTCTATTTTTGGATCTAGCAATCCGGTAGGACGTATTATCTGTTCTGCTACTTGACCTTTAGAATGTTCCATTTCATAATCTCCTGGAGTTGCACTAAAGAATATTGCTTGATTGATTCTTTGCTCAAATTCGTCAAATTTAAGTGGTCTATTGTCATACGCTGATGGAAGTCTAAAGCCATAATTAACTAAAGTTTCTTTTCTAGCTCTATCTCCATTATACATTGCTCTAACTTGTGGAATAGTAGCATGTGATTCATCTACTAATAGTAGAAAATCTTTTGGAAAATAATCAAATAAAGTAAATGGCGATGAGCCTGGTTCACGTCCACTTATATGTCTTGAATAATTTTCTATTCCTTGACAAAATCCAGTTTCTTTCATCATTTCCAAGTCAAAATTTGTTCTTTCTTCAATTCTTTGAGCTTCTAATAATTTGCCATTGTCTTTAAAGAATTTAACTCTTTCTTGAAGCTCTTCTTGAATAGTTCCAATAGCTCTTTTCATTTTATCTTCTGTTGTAACATAATGAGAGTTTGGAAATATCATAACATGTAAGCGTGATGCTTCAACTTTTCCAGTTAAAGCATTTATTGCATCTAATTTTTCAATCTCGTCACCCCAAAAACTAACACGTATTGCAGTTTCGCTTTCATCAGATGGATAAATCTCGACAACATCTCCCTTAGCTCTAAAAGTTCCTCTTTTAAAATCAAGTTCATTTCTTGTGTATTGCAAGCTGATAAGCTTTTTCAAAAGCTCATTTCTATCTTTTTGCATTCCTGGGCGAAGTGAAATAATCATATTCTCGTAGTCGATTGGATCTCCTAAACCATAAATACAAGATACTGATGCTACAATTATTACATCTCTAGTTTCGAATAGTGAAGCTGTTGCACTGTGCCTTAGTTTATCAATTTCATCATTTATAGATGCATCTTTTTCAATATATGTATCTGATGATGGAACATAAGCTTCCGGTTGGTAATAATCATAGTACGACACAAAATATTCAACATTATTCCCGAGGGAAAAACTCTTTGAATTCACTATAAAGTTGCCCAGCTAATGTTTTGTTGTGTGCTAAAACAAGAGTTGGTCTCTGCATTTTATTTATAATATTTGCCATTGTAAAAGTTTTACCTGAACCTGTAACTCCTAGAAGTGTCTGATATTTCTTACATTCTTCTAGTCCTTTTGTTAGATAATCTATTGCCTGTGGTTGGTCACCAGTAGGCTTATATGGTGCTACTAAATTAAACATTTTCCCTCCTTTTAAGATAAATAATATGAGCAAAAATTTTATAAGCAGTGTTTCAACTTACTTACTATTTTCATTCATTCAGGAAATTCATTACTAAATCTATCAATACTTCTTTTTCTTTTGGGTTAGACTCAGCTATTAGTAATGTTAAGGCAGTTAATGTATTGTTGTCTATAACTTGTTCTCCATTTTTATAAAGTATATCATAAAAATTTAAAAAGTAAATAAACAAAGTTGCTGCAATCCTTTTGTTTCCATCAGCAAACACATGATTTTTTACTACCAGATATAATAAGTTAGCAGCTTTTGCTTCAATACTGTTGTATATGTCTTGTCCATCAAAACTTTGATAAATATCTCCTATTATCGCTTTTAGACCTTCTCCTCTTTCTACTGCAAATACTGAACTGCTTTCATTATACTTAAGTTGTTTTATGATATGTATGCATTCTTCATATTTTATTATTCTTTCATCAACATTTCCCTTAATCTTTTTTAGTTTTCTATTATCATATTCATCAAGCATATCTAAGGCTTTTGAATAATTTCCAATTACTTTTAATATTTCTTTAGCATCTTGTCCCTCAAGTCTGTCATCTATTCTATTTGCTATATCAATTAATTTTATGGTTTTTTCTAAATAATCCAATCTTCTTTGATTGATAGCATAACCTTTTAGCATATAATCTTTTAAAACTTTAGTTGCCCAACGTCTAAATAGTATACCATTCTTTGACTTTACACGATAACCAACTGAAATAATCATATCTAGATTGTAGTAATCTATGTTATATTTTTTTCCGTCAGAAGCAGTTGTCGCAATTTTTGCGACAACTGAATCAATACCTTTCAATTCCTCATTTAAAATATTATTAATATGCTTTCCTATTGTTTTAATATCTCTTCCGAAAAGTTCAGATAGTTGCTGTCTATTTAGCCAAACTGTTTCATCTTTTATATTAACTTCTAACTTAACATTTTGATTTTCAAATAAAATAATTTCATTTTTAGTATCCACTGATTTAATCTTTCTCCTTTACAGTACTATTGAATTTTATTATATCAAACATTTGTTTTTATTGCAATACTTTCATATTAAAAAAGAAACAATTATTACTGTTTCTTTTACTTCTTAGACGTTATTTAATTTTTTTGATTGCACTTCATTGTATTTTGTTATTTAACTAATATTTTAAAATATCCACTATTCTTTTATATTTTTCTTTTGCAATTATTGTTCCTAGACCATAATTTTTTTTAAAAAGGGACTTTAGGAGCAGGGAATTAAAAGTGCTGACCCTCACAAACGCCACTCACGCCTAAGCCAAGACGGCGCGGAACCCATTGTTGTAACTGCTATTGCCAACAGTGCGGTAGAAACAGAACAAACCAGCACTACCGCCGTCCCATAAATCGCCTCCACGTTTGAAGAATGGACCGCCCCCCCCAGGGAAGCACGAGTAATCTGAGTACCAAGAATTAGCTCCTGTACCTAATTTTGATGTTTCTCTTACTGCATCTCCATAGATTTTTGTATTTGCATCATAATTTGATTTGCTTCTGTCATCATCTGTTGTTCCAACTTCAGTACTTGGATATACCGTAGAATATTTTGTACTTGTTGTTTGATATGCTGTGCTTGAATTTATATAATTTGTAAATGATTTCCCAGTTGCTAGACTTCCATTATTGTTTGCTACATACGCACTTGTTCTTTCCCATACTCCTCCTGACAAATCATATATTCCATATATTGTTCCTGTTGTACTTGCTTTTTGTCCATTTAATTGATTCCATACATAAAATCCACTGTCATTTTTATTTTGTTCTTCGGTTTGATTTATTGTATCTATAGTTTGGTTAAACGATCCTGCATTTTCACTAACCCCACAGCAACCTGTTACCGCATATCTTCCTGATGGACTGTTATTTACATTTATATTATTTATATATATATTTGTTCCATTTAATCCATACTGGCTTTGTGATAAGTATGATACTGCTCCCCATTCACTGTTTTTCATTTGATGGCTATCTGTATCGCTTGAAAGTCCATATATGTTATTACTATCAGTTAAGTTTTTTGATATTGTATATGCGTCTCCTGTTGATATATAATTTCTTGAATATGCTAATGCTTGGAATACTGGGTATTCTATTTTTGCAGTTGCACTCGTTACCTTTTGTGTAGTATTATTTTCTCCTGCATATCCTGCTTCGAATTTTGATATCCATATTCCTGTTAATTCTGAGTCC
>CAZDPV010000041.1:0-12632 GCA_964507565.1 uncultured Clostridium sp. | reverse complement strand
ATCACTTATTCAATTTTTATTTTTGTTTCACATCAATTGTAACACTACATTTTTTAACGCATTCTTGCATTTTGCGTCATTTTTAGTATAATATTTTCTTCTATTTTTTCATTAATCCTCTTATATATTTAATTTCATCTTCTGAATTTAGCCTCATGAATATAGGTTCTCCTTTTTCTATTACTTTAGCTTTCTCTATTTTTGTATAGTCGTTTAGAGAGTTCCAATCTATAGAATCTGCATTTATTCCTAGTTGTCTTAAGATATTACTTGAAGTTTCTTGCAAGAATGGTCTTATTAAAATTGCAATTTCTTTTATGGTTGCTACTAAATGATACATTGAAGATTCTAATTTTTCTCTTTTTATTTTATTTTCATTTATAGCATCCTCCTCTGATATTTCGTTGCCAGCTTGAGTTAGTTTTGCCAATGTCCATGGGGCTGTTTCATCTATATACTTATTAGTTCTTGCAATAAGATTCCAAATCGTTTGTAAAGCATTTGCTATTTCAAAGTCCTCCATATTTTTTTCAAATTCTTCTATTGTTTTTTTTGCCATATCTTCAAGTTCAAAATCCGCTTCATTTGGAGTTCCATTATATTTTGGTACATTTCCTTCAAAATATTTGTTACACATTGATACACTTCTATTTAATAGATTACTTAAATCATTGCATAAATCAAAATTATATCTTTCAACAAAACTCTCTGGTGAGAATACTCCATCATTTGAATTTGGCATTTCTCTTAATAGAAAATATTTTGTTGCATCTAGTCCATAACGTTCCATTAGTTGCTCTGGATAAATTACATTTCCTTTTGATTTTGACATTTTTCCATCTTTCATTGTAATCCAGTTATGTACAAATATTGTTTTTGGTAGAGGTAAGTCTAATGCCATTAAAAATATAGGCCAATAAATTAAATGAAATCTTGCAATATCTTTTCCAACTAAATGAACATCTGCAGGCCAGTATTTTTCAAATAATTCTGTATTATCTGAGGCATATCCTAATGCGGTTATATAATTTGTTAGTGCATCTAGCCAAACATATATTATATGTTTTGTATCACTTTGAACTTGTATTCCCCATGAAAATGAAGTTCTAGTTACACATAAGTCCTCTAATCCAGGCTTTATAAAATTATTAATCATTTCTTGTTTTCTATAAGTTGGCTTAATAAAATCTGAATGTTCCTCATAATATTTTAAAAGTCTATCAGAATATTTTTTCATATTGAAGAAGTATGCTTCTTCTTTCATTTTATTAACTTCTCGTCCACAATCTGGGCATTTTCCATTTACAAGTTGTGTTTCTGTGAAGTAACTTTCGCATGGTTCGCAGTACCATCCTTCATATTCCCCTTTATAAATATCTCCTTGTTTTAAAAATCTTTCAAATATTTTTTGAACAGCTTTTACATGATATTCATCAGTTGTTCTTATATATTTATTATAGTCTATTTTCATTTCAGCCCATAATTTTTTTGCAGAGTTTGCCTGAATATCTACATATTCTTTAGGATTCATTCCTGCTTCTTTAGCTTTATCTTCTATTTTTTGTCCATGTTCATCCGTTCCCGTTAATAAAAAACAGTCTTCCCCTTTTAAAATATGATATTTTTTCAAGCTATCTGCTAAAACTTCTGTATATGCTGTTCCTATATGGAATTTTCCACTTGGATAATATATTGGTGTTGTTATGTAATATTTGTTCATAAATTTTCCTTCTCTCTTTATATTTTAATGTTTTTATTTTACTACAAATTCATTTATTTATCAAGGAATATGTTTAAAGTTGCATTAAACTGGTGAATTAAATTTAAATCTTAATTGCTAAAACATATTTGGTATTTAGTGCTCCACTTTATTATTATAAATTCATAAACTACTAATCCATATAGCATCATTAAAAAGTGTTGAAATGAATAGTTTTCACCTCAACACCTTTGTATATTCTTTTTATATTTCCATCTGAGTTCCTAAAAATGAAGCTGCTACTTTTGCTATTTCTATTTGGACATCTGTTATTTCTGTGTTTTTTTCTTTAGCCATTAAAATTATACTTCCAATTACTTCGCTATCTGAAATTATTGGGATTACAACTTGTGGATTACCTTCTTTTTCTTTGTTTCCTTTATTAGTAATTTGTATAGCATTGTTTTTATCTGTTTTTATTGGCTCTCTTTTATCAATAACTTTTTCTAGTTCTGTACTAATTGCCTGTTCTAGTAAATCTTTTTTTTGCGTTCCCGCTACTGCTATTACCGAATCCTTATCTGTTATTATTGCAATAAAATTTGTTACTTTGGCTAGGCTTTCTACATATTCTGTCGAGAAACTTGCAAGTTCTCCTATTGGTGAATACTTTCTTAATATTATATCTCCATCTTTTTCTGTGAAAATTTCTAAAGGAGTACCTTCTTTTATTCTTAGTGTCTTTCTTATTTCCTTTGGAATTACTATTCTTCCTAAATCATCAATTCTTCTAACCACTCCAGTTGCTTTCATGTTTCCTCCTCTTATTTTAAAAATATATTGTTATTATGTGACAAATTTAGAAATATATACTTTTATTAAATAAAATTTATAATTATGTTTTCGGTTTTATATTTTATAAATACATAATTTTATTCTATAAAAAATTTTAAAATCAATATTTTTTGTATATAATATAAAAATAGAATCTAAATTATACCTTTAGATTCTATTTTGTCTTATTGTTACATTTTCATTTTTGTGTTTTACCTTGTATCCTATTTATTTTATAGCTTATAAAATTTTACAAATTATCTTCATCTTTACACATTTCTATTATATTTTTTATTGTTGAAGAAAATTCCCTTAATATAACTGTTTTAATTGTAATTTGCTTGTCTGAAACATAGTCATCTATTATTTGTTTTAACTTATACATATTATTTATTTCTTCTTTTATAATTGACTTATTTTTTTTCGCTCTAGTTTGCATTTTTTCTTTAATTATTACAATATCTTCATTGCTGGCACAAGATAATCTTTGAAATATCTGATATGGATCTCCGTATTTGAATATTGGAATGTTCATACATTCCTTATCAAATCTGTCATAAAAAGTTTCCATTTTCATAGGAATATTTTTAAATATTGTTTCTGATTTTTCTTTGTACATCTTATCTTTTAGTTGAGTATTTAGTTCGTAAAATCTATTTAGTATTTCTTTAATGTCATAATCGTCTTCAGATAAATAAATCCCGTTTAGTTCTTCTTCTGGCTTTTCGCAATATTCAGATTTTAGTGATGAGATATTTAACCCATTTAAAAATATACTTTTTATAGTCTCTTCATCGTAACTAATTAGTTTTTTCTTTATAAAATACATAAAGTATGCATACATTTTTACTATTTCTATTAAAGTTATATCTCCATTTTTTACGGTGTTTAATATTTCATCAATAACTTTAGGAAATTCATCATCTGAAATTTTCCAATATTCTTCTGTAAGAAGTCTCTTGTATCCAGGTAAATTGCTTGTATCTATAACGTTTGCTATATATTCCATATCTCGTTTAAATATTTTCATGTCAAAAATTCTTGTTCTTACAAACATTTCAATAAATTTAAAGAATCTATATTCTGCTTTAAAATTGTAATAATAGTTGTTATCAAATTCTTTTATATAAAATTGTCTATTATCCATAAATACTTTTGATGATACAACTATTGCTTTATATTCTTCATTATCTTTTATGTTTGTAAATTTATCTTTTGTGATTTTTCCCGCTTTAATTTCAAATGATATTGCTATTGTGAAGATTAACATAGTTTGCAATATTCTGTTGTTCGTATTTGGATATGCTTTAGTTACCATATCAAATATTCTCTTAAAATCTGATAATGCATGTTTTAAAATTCTTAAATTTCTTGTTCCACTTTTTTCGAATGTAGATATTATCAAGAATGTATTTGATCTTAAGAATCTAATTAAATCAGGATATTTTTCATATCTCATTAGAATTCCGTTTATGATATACGTAAATTCAGGTGCATATTCAAAAGTTTCGCCTATTAGTTTTTCTTTTATTCTCTCATAATCATTTGCCTTGTCAAAAACATCTTCAATGGTATCTTTAATTTTTTCTACCATTGGCTTATCTGCTGATAAAAGTTTATTTTCTTTGTCTAATAAATAGGTAGCAATAAATGTTTTCATTTCAAGGTTATTACTTTTTAATTTAGTTGATAGTTCTTTTTCATTACATATTACTATTGTTTTTATATGATCATGTTCAACAAAATTATTTATATATCCTAAAATATCTATAACATCAACATTTGCTCTTTCTAGGTCATCAAAACATAAAACTTTATCATCTGTCGAAAAGAAATCTGCATAATCTATCTTATCTCCATTTTGGGTTACACCAAAGAAATTTGCCATATCTAATCCCGTTTTAGCATATTCTGGAATACATGTTTGTCCATTGCTATTCATATACTTTTTTAGGTTTTTATCCATAAGCTGAGTGGTCTCTATAAATATCTTTTTACTTATTTCTTCAAGATTTGATATTCCATACAGCGACATATAAATTGTTGTAAGTTTTTTTCCATTAACTTGCATTGATTCTATTTTACTTCTTATTTTGTTATTCCAAAAATATGTTTTCCCGCTTCCCCATTCACCATTTATCATTACTGCGTAATCAGTGTAATCTGATCTAATATAATCTAAAATACTTTCTACTAAGTCATCCATAATTTTCTCCTCTTCTTGTTTTTTAGTCTCTAGCTAGCGTTAGTATTCCTACAGTTTTACATCCTGCTTCTTCTAATACTTTTTTACATTCGTTACATGTACTTCCTGTCGTATATATGTCATCAAATATTAGTACTCTTTTTTGCTTTATTTTTTCGTTATTTACTACTTTGTAAATGCCACATACATCTTTTTTTCTTTCTTCTACTTTTTTAGTACTTTGTGGTTTTATATTCACAGTTTTTAGTAATACATCATTAAGTAATATCATTTTGTTATTTGTAATTTTTATTAGCTCTTTAGCAATTAAATTTGATTGATTATATCCTCTTTCCAGTAGTCTTTTCTTATGCAATGGAACTGGAATTATTATATCATATTTTTCCAAAAATCTATACAATTTTTTATTTTTTTGCAAACAATTTGAATAGGTTCTAAATAAGTATGATTTATCTTCAAATTTATATTTTAATATTGTTTCCCTGACTATTCCCTCATATTTATATATAAAAAATATATTATTTTTGCATTTGTTCATTTCAAGTTTTTTTAATTTGTTATAACAATCTTGGCAAATATATTCTCCAAGTTTACCGCATATTCCACATTCTTTCGGAAATATTATATCTAATATTTTGTTTATTAAATTCAATAGTGTACGTCTTTCTCCCCGAATTTAAATATCTTTTTATATATTTTGCAGTTTAAGTTTTAATCCTGTATTTCTCTTTTTTATATTTATGTTATTAATCATAAAATCTATTGTATATGGATTTCCTATTATTACAAGTCTATTTTTTGCTCTCGTCATTCCTGTATATAATAAATTCCTTGTAAGAAGCATTGGTGCTGCTTGGAATATTGGCATAACCACCGTTCCAAATTCGCTTCCTTGTGATTTATGTACTGTAATCGCAAAACTGTGTTCTATCTGATCCATATCTGAATAACTATATATTGCTTCTTTTCCATCTTCAAATTTAATTTTGATTTCTCCATCATTGTTGCTTATTTCTCGGATGGTGCCCATTTCCCCATTGAATATTCCTGCACCTATCTCGTTTTCTTTCATCCACGTAATATCATAATTGTTTTTTGTTTGCATTATTTTGTCGCCTTCTCTAAATACTACATCTCCAAATTTTTTCTCCATTTTTGCGTCATTTTCAGGATTGTATTTTTCTTGGATTAGCTTATTTAAAATTTTAGTTCCTATTTCTCCTTTCTTAGTAGGAGTAATAATTTGCGTTTCAAAATCATACATGTCTAATATCATTTCTTGAATTCTTTTAGGATTTGTTTCAGGAATAAAGTCAAAATCATCTATTGTATCCTCTTCATCGTTTTGAGTTTCTTCAGTAAAGTTTATTCCATCATTTACTTTATGTGAATTTACTATTATTTGACTTTTGGCGGCTTGTCTGAATATTTTATTTAAAGTTATATATGGAATTTTTCTTGATTCTATAAAATCCTTTAATATCGAACCCGGTCCCACTGATGGAAGCTGATCCATATCACCAACTAGAATTAGCTTTGTTCCTTTGAATAGTGCATTTAGTACGTAATTCATTAAAAACATATCAACCATTGATGTTTCATCTATTATAACAATGTCTGCATCAATTGGTGCAACTTCTAATTCTGGATTTGGTGTATCTTCAACAAATTTTCCTATTGATAAGAGTCTATGTAATGTTTTTGCTTCAACCCCTGTTGCTTCAGTCATCCTTTTTGCTGCTCTTCCTGTTGGTGCACATAAAACTGTTTTTCTTCCTTTTGATTTGTATAATTCTATAATTGTTTTTATTATTGTCGTTTTACCTGTTCCAGGACCTCCTGTAATTATTGAAACATTATTTTCATTTATCAGTTTTATTGCTTCTTGTTGTTTTTCTGATAATTTAATATCAGTTATTTTTTTTATTTCATTTTCTACATTATTTATTCTTTTTATATTTTCAGAGTCCATTAAACTTTGTATTTTTCTAGCGATATTTAATTCTGCATTAAAGTATGATATTGGATAAATCCATTTTTGCAAAATCATTTCTGTTTTACCATCTTTTGTATCTATATCTGTTCTTTCTTCAATTTTGATTTTTTCCTTAGATTGTAAGTCTTTTATTCCATCTAAAGCATCTTCTTCTGAAACTCCCAGAAGTTCTGTAATATATGTTATTAGATTTATTTCTAATACACACGAATGCCCATTGAAAGTTGCTAAATTTAATGCATGTATTATTCCGCTTCCAACTCTTCTTAAACTGTTTCTTTCAATTCCTATTTCTAATGCCATTTTATCTATTTGCGAAAAATCAACTTTTATTCCCATTTCTTCTATAATATATGGATCTTGTTGTATTTTTTCTATTGCATCCAGTCCTAATTTTTTATAAACAGTTTGGGCGCTTTGTGGTCCAATACCAAAATTCTCTAGGAATCCAACTATTTGCCATAACTGCCAGTTTATAATGAAACTTTCTGAAATTTCTTTAGCCTTATTAGCTGTTATTCCTTTTATTTGGGTTAATTTTTCAGGTTCCATTTTTAAGACTTCAACCGTTGATTCACCAAATTTTTTTACAATCTTTTTTGCAGTTGCAGGTCCAATTCCTTTGATTACACCATTTCCTAAATATTTTTCTAGCGACGATAAAGTTTGAGGCATTATTTTTTCAAATGTATCTACCTTGAATTGTTCTCCATAATCTGGATGTGTAACAAATTTTCCAACAATTTTAATATTGTCTCCTTTATTTATAAATGGCAAATAACCTACGATAGTTGTATCTGCATTTTGCATATAAAATGTCGCAATTGTATAACCATTTGATTCATTTTTATAAATAATATCTTCAACTTCACCTGTTAATTCCATTTTTCTTTTCTTTCTTTAAAATTTGTTTAGAAATACATTTTGCACTTAGCCTAATATTTTTCCAGTTTCAAAACTATTTCCATTTAAAAAATCCTTTATATTCATCTTTTTTCCATTGTCACCTTGTAGCTCAGTTATACTTGTTATTCCATTTTTTGTTTTTATAAATAAACCTTGTTTTCTATCACTTACCAAAATTGTCCCATTTTTTTGATTTTCATAATCTTTAGCTATATTTATTTTCATTCTTTGTTCTAATTCATTTACTGATATATTTTCAACTTTCCACAATTTTATTTTTTTATTTTCATAAAACGTGTATGCTCCCATTATTGGGTTTAATCCTCTTACTAAATTTTTTATTTCAGAATTAGATTTGTTCCAATCGATTTTTGCCATTTCCTTATTTAGCATCGGTGCTAAAGTAAAAGCTTCCCCCTGCTTTTTTGCATTTGTATAAGATTTTATTTCTTTAACACAATTGTTGCTACCATTGGTCTCTATTTTTTTTGATGCATTAGCTATATTATCAATAGTCTTTACTAATAGTTTAGCTCCTGTTTTTGAAAGTCTATCCCAAAGACTACCTAATGTTTCATCCTCTCCAATAGATACTTTTTCTTGCAAAATCATATCTCCTGTATCCATTCCTTCATCCATGAACATTGTTGTGATACCTGTTTCCTTATCTCCATTAAGTACTGCCCATTGAATTGGAGCTGCTCCTCTATATTTAGGTAATAGTGACCCATGTACATTTATTGCTCCATACTTAGGAATTTCTAATAATTCTTTAGGGAGTATTTTTCCATAAGCCACAACGCATAAAAGTTCTGGTTGAATTCTTTTTATTTCGTCTATAAATTCTATGTTATTTCTAATTTTTAAAGGTTGAAATATTTTTATTTTATTTAATGTAGCAAATTCTTTTACTGGAGAAAATTGCATTTTCATTCCTCTACCATTTGGCTTATCTGGATTTGTAACTACTGCTAATATTTCATGCCCAGCATTATATATTGCTTCTAATGATTCTTTTGCAAAGTCTGGTGTTCCCATAAAAACTATTTTCATGCTTTATTACCTTATAATACAATAATTATATTGTATCCTTTCTATTTATTTTTCTTGCTTTTTTCTTCTTTTGAATCTTCTGCATTGCTATCAATATACTCCATTGTTCCTGCTTCCATTCTGTCTATAAATAATACTCCATCTAAATGATCTATTTCGTGGCATAATGCTTGGGCTAATAATTCTTTTGCTTTTATTGTTACCTTTTTTCCATTTTCATTATATGCTACTACTGTAACCTCTTTTGGTCTTATTACTTTTGCAAATTGATTTGGAAAACTTAAGCAACCTTCTGAAACTTCCTGTTCTCCTTTTTGTTTAATAATTTGCGGATTGATAAGTTTTAATGAAGGGCTTCCATCATACTCTGTATCAATTACAACTACTCTTTTAAGTATTCCAACTTGAACCGCTGAAAGTCCAACTCCATTAGCCTTATGCATAGTTTCATCCATATCATTTAAAAGTTCTTTGATTCTTCCATCTATTTCATATACTTCTCTTGATTTTTTTCTTAATATCTCGTCTCCATCTTTTCTTATTTCTCTTATTGCCATTTATATTTTCCTTTCCGTCAAAAAATATTTTATAAATTATTTTACATCATATTATTTGGATTTATTTCAATTATTACTCTTGAAGTTTGAGTTTTCATTTTATAAAATTCTTGAAGAGTAGCTTTTAGCAAATCATTAATTCTTTTTTCATATTTGCATTTTATAATCATTCTCATTCTGTATCTATCTTTTATTTTATCAATTGGTGATGGAACAGGACTATATAGTAATAGACCAAATTTCTCATCAATAACTCGTTTTTTTAAATATTCATGAAGTTTTTTTGCTGTCAATTCCAGCTCTCTTATGTTTTTTGCAGACATATCGATTACTATTATATCGCAAAATGGTGGATATTTCAACTGTTTTCGGATATCAAGTTCCGTATTATAGAATAAATCATAATCTTGTGATTTTGAATATTCTATTGCATAATTATCAGGGTTGTATGTTTGGATAATTACTCTTCCTTCATCTTTTCCTCTTCCTGCTCTTCCAGCAACTTGAGTAAGCGTTTGAAATGTTCTTTCACTTGCTCTATAGTCTCCTAAATTTAAGTTTCCATCAGCTGCTATAACTCCAACTAACGTTACATTCGGAAAATGATGTCCTTTTACAACCATCTGTGTTCCAATTAAAATATCTATATTTTCATTTCTGAATTTTTCGAGAATTTGTTCATGAGAGTTTTTTTTGCTTACTGTGTCTACGTCCATTCTTATTGTAGTTGCAGTTTTAAATGTTTCATTTATTTCCTCTTCTAGTTTTTGCGTCCCTGCACCAAAATATTTAATATTTTTACTATGGCACTCTGGGCATTGAGTAACTGCATTTTGCTCATATCCACAGTAATGGCATTTTAATTTGTTTTCATTTTTATGGTATGTTAATGTTATGTTGCATCTTTTGCATTTTACCGTATAACCACAATCTCTACACATTACAAACGTTGAAAATCCACGTCTATTTAAAAATAGAATAGTCTGTTTTTTTTCATCAAGATTCTTTTGAATTTCTTCGGAAAGTCTTTGACTTATCATTGACTTGTTTCCTTTTCCTAATTCCTCTCTTAAGTCTACTATTTCAACACTTGGAAGTTTTGAATTATTTGCTCTTTTTCTTAATGTAAGTAACTGTATCTTTCCACTTTTAGCTTTGTAAAATGTCCCTATGTCTGGTGTTGCACTACCTAATAGAATTGGAATATTCTTCTTTTCTGCTAAATATTCTGCAATTTCTTTTGCATCATATCTTGGCGACATTTCAGATTTATATGATTCATCGTGTTCTTCATCAATTATAATTAGCCCAAGATTCTTTGCTGGGGCAAATATTGCTGAACGTGCACCAATTATTATGTGTGCATTACCATTTTTAATTTTATTCCATCCATCATATCTTTCCCCTATAGATAGTTTACTATGGAGAACCGCAATTTGTTCCTCTCCAAATCTAGAAATAAATCTATCAACAGTTTGTGGCGTTAGTGATATTTCTGGAACAAGCATTATACTTGTTTTGCCTTGTTTTATCATTTTTTCTATAAGTTGCATATATATTTCAGTTTTTCCAGAGCCTGTTACTCCATATAATAAATATTCTCCCGTATCTTTTATTGCTTTATATGCAATTTCCTGTTCATTTGTAAGGTCTAAATCCACAGTATGCACATCTAATTTGTGAATAAAGGGATTTCTTTCCATTTTTTCAATATTATTTTCAATATATCCATTCTTTATAAGTGTGTTTACAACCGCTCTTGAAGCATCTGTAAATAATTCTATATCTTGAATCGTTACATTTGAATTATTTATTAAAAATTCTAAGACATTTTTTTGCTTTTCTGATTTTATTTTTTTATTTTCTAGTTCTTGTTTTATTGTTTCTTCATCTTTAGCAAGTGTTATAATATTTACCGTTTTATCTTTTATTCTATTTTCTATATTTTTGCTTGTTTTTCCTGGAGGTAGCATTAGATTTAGACAATCTGAAATATTGCAAAAATATCTTTCTGACATCCATTTTGCAAGGTCTATATATGTTTTTTCTATTTGCTCTTCTTGAAGTTTTACAATTTTTTTTATTTTATATTCTGATTTTTCCTTTATATTTACTACTATTCCTTCTTCTAGCTCTTTTTTATTTCCGAATTGCACACAAACTCTACTTCCAACAGAAATTTTCATTTCATCTGGAATTTCATAATCAAATGTTTTATTTAAGTTCTTAACACTACTATTTATTATTACCTCTGCAACCATTTTTGTCTCTTTCTTTGTTATTTATTTTGATTATTTTTTAGATATTCATTTGCTTTAATTACATTATTCATTAACATTGCAATAGTCATAGGTCCAACTCCTCCTGGAACAGGAGTAATATATGATGCTTTTTCCTTTACATTTTCGTAATCTACATCTCCACATAATCTTCCATCTTTATTGCGATTCATTCCCACATCAATAACAACTGCACCCTTTTTTATCATATCTGCGGTTATTATATTTATTTTTCCAACTGCAGAAATTACAATATCGGCATCTTTTATCTCTTTTGAAAGATCTTTTGTCTTTGAATGACAAATTGTAACTGTCGCATTTTTTGATAATAAGCATTGTGCCATTGGCTTTCCTACTATATTACTTCTTCCCACTATAACGGCTTTTTTACCCTCTAGATTAATTTTATATTCTTCAAACATTTTCATAATTCCTAAAGGAGTACAAGGTATAAATCCGTCTTCTCCTATTGTAAGTTTTCCAACATTATATGGGTTAAAACCATCTACATCTTTTTCTGGTAGTATTGTATTAAATGCTTCTTGTATATTTAATCCCTTTGGTATTGGGCTTTGTAATAATATTGCATCAACAGATTTGTCCTCATTTAGTTTTTTTATTAGACTTAGCAATTCTTCCTGTTTTGTGTTACTTGATAAGTTATATTCTGCATATTGAATTCCAACTTCTTTGCATGCTTTGCTCTTATTTTTCACATATATTTTAGATGCTGAATCATCTCCACACAAAATTACTGCTAAATTTGGTTGTATATTTTCTTTCTTGACTTTTTCTGCTAATTTTTCTCTTATTTTTTTTGATAATTCTTTTCCATCTATTATTATTGCCATTATTGTTTATTCCTTTTATATTTATTTAGATTTTTATTAGCTAAATCTATAAACCTGTAATAACTTTTGTTTTATAGTTTATATTTTATTATATATCTAAGAAAATAGCAAGCACTATTTTACTTAACCTTTATGAAGTATTTCTAAAATTTTCGAGATGTTTTCATTTACAAGTAACACATTTATAATATTTCTAAAAATTGTAGTGTTACAATTGATGTGAAACAAAAATAAAAATTGAATAAGTGATT
>CAZDPV010000040.1:0-12797 GCA_964507565.1 uncultured Clostridium sp. | reverse complement strand
AATTTGAAAAGATTTTTGAAGACTAAGGGTTGACAAAATAGCGAAATTTGTAGTATAATAAATAACTGTAAACCGCCTAAGTCGGGTAACTAAATTCTAGTATAGCTAGATACCTTGCATTTATGCTTAGCGAGTATATGTAGCGGAGGAGGTGCACTAAATCGTGTACGCAATAATTGATAGTTGTGGAAAGCAATACAAAGTTTCAGAAGGAGATGTAGTATTTTTTGAAAAATTAGATGCTGAAGAAGGAAAAAAAGTTACATTTGATAATGTAGTATTAGTATCTGATGAAAAAGATGTAAAAATCGGAACTCCTTATGTAAAAGGTTGCAAAGTTGAAGGAACTGTAGTAGCACAAGGAAAAAGCCCTAAAATTATAGTTTATAAATATAAGGCTAAGAAGAATTACAGAAGAACTCAAGGACATAGACAACCATATACAAAGGTTGAAATAAAATCAATCAAAGTATCAGAATAGTTTTAAATAAAATATTAAATTGACAAAAAAATAACAATTTATTTTAAGTCAACAATGTAAAGGAAGGTGAAAAACTCATGGCACATCATAAGGGTCAAGGAAGTACCGATAACGGAAGAGATAGTGAATCAAAAAGACTTGGTATAAAAAGAGCTGATGGACAATTAGTTCAAGCTGGAAATATTCTTTATAGACAAAGAGGAACAAAAATGCATCCAGGAACAAATGTTGGAATTGGAAGCGATGATACATTATATGCAAAAGTTACAGGCACAATGAAAGTTGAAAGATTAGGAAGAGATAAGAAAAAAATTAGTGTATATCCTGATTTAGAAAAAGTAGAAGTTACAGATAATAAAGTATCTGCAAAAAAAGAAGAAAAAAAGCCTGCTAAAACAGTAGCAAAGTCTACAAAAAAAGTTGTAGCAAAAGTTTAATAAAAATAAAAGTGTTGAAATTCATATTTCAGCACCTTTATTTTTTTATAATTCAAAACATATAATAAATTAAAGAAGTTATATTTTATACAAATCTATTAAGATTTCCATTTGTAAAATTCTCACCAGAAAAAGGGATATCAGATTTTACATGATCAATAATATCATTTATAGTATCTATATCCTCATCTAAGATTGAAATACGTAGATTAGAAGCGGGGATATCTGAATAACCTATTGATGTAATTTTACTATTAAAAATAGTAGTTACTGTTTGCATTTTATCAGGTATTATTCTAAAATCTAAACCAAGTCTATCTCTTAAGTGGAACTTAGAATTACTACTACTATTGCATTCCATATTACAAGTAGGGTAACATCTATTTGAACAGCCAATTAAACAATAACCAGCATTCATAAGAGGAACTCTACCATAAACCATAAGCTCAGTAGGAATGCAAGAACTTGTAGATAAATTCTGCAATGTAGTTTTATCTAGTTCAGGAGATAGAGTAATTTCTTTAATACCTAAATCGGAAAGCTCTTTTATTGTATGCAAATTAAAAACATTAAATGTATAGTTAGCACATATCTCTAATGAATCATAGTATTTATCTAAAAATTCAGTTCCAGAGATATTAGAAACAATTACACCTTTAATATTATAATCATTTATAAAATTATCTAAATTATTAAAGATAATATTTCTATAATTATCTTTAATAATAGTAGGCAAATAAATATAAACATTAAACTTCATAGCAAGACTTTTCAAAACAGAAATATATTTTTTATCCAAAAAGTATTTAATTGGAATGTACAATTTATCAACATAACTTAACTTTGAATAATCATAATCTAAATTTAATTCATTTAATAAAAGAACATATTTTCTAGTATCATTTTTTGATACGACTTTATCAGAATATTGAACTGTTTTTAAGTCATTAAATTTTCTCTCAAATCTTGAAATTGCTTGATTTTCTAAATCGGATAAACAATCTCTACGTAACTGATTAATAGAAGAAATTTTTGGTATATAAGTATTGTCTTCAATGTTTACTTTTATATACTTAAACTCAAATTGAGTATCTGTTGTTTTATTTAGTTGCTCTTTAATTCGTAAATCAGTAATAGGATTACTAATTGCATCTATGGGAATCAAGTCAAATTCTTTATAAGAAGACATCGAAAAATAATTTCCATGTTCCGAATCAAGAGATGTAACTTCTAAAGATAACTTTTTCCCTTTGATAACATTCATAACAGCAGAAAGCGGAATTTTAATATTTTCTTTATTGCTATACTCAGACGATTGAACATTTTTAGAATAGCTACTCAATTTATAAATTTTATCACCTATATGAATATTTCCTTTTAATCTACCAATAGTAACTGTGCTAGAAGCAGTAACATTTTTAACATTATTTTCATTTATCATTAACTCAGAAATTGTATATTTATAAGACTCATTTTGAGTAGAGACATTGTCACCAACTGCAAGAGGTTCTTGAGTTTTAAAAGTAATTAAACCTTTTGAAGAATTATAATTAGAAATATTACCACAATATAATCCCATATTATTAGGTTTCTCTTTATATACATAAGAAGTATTTGGTTCGTTATCCAAATTGCCGGTAGAAAAACCACCTCTATTAAAAACCTGTAACAAATCTTTAACATCATTATCATCTATAACGTAGGGATTAGAACTTAAAGCCAAATCAATATATTTTCTATAAATTCTTGTAACAGTCCCAACATAAGAAGGAGGTTTCATTCTTCCCTCAATTTTAAAACATTTTACGCCACTTTTAATTAAATCAGGAATATATTTTAACCCGCATAAATCACGAGGACTCAACAAATACCCCTTATCTAAGGTATAAGAGTTACTAGAAGAATCTTTTTTTATAAGCTCATAAGGAAGTCTACATGCCTGAGCACATCTTCCACGGTTACCAGACCTGCCTCCAACTAAACTTGAAAATAAACATTGACCTGAATACGATATACACAAAGCACCATGTACAAATGTTTCAATCTCAACATCGGAATGGTTTGAAATGTACTCAATTTCACCAATAGATAGTTCTCGTGAAAGAACCACTCTCTTAAATCCAATTTTTTGAAGAGCTATAACACCTTCTAAATTGTGAGCAGTAATTTGTGTACTAGCATGAACATCCATATTAGGAAAGTTATTGATTAAAAATTTTGCAAGACCAAGGTCTTGTACTATGATTGCATCACAACCTAAAGAATAGACATAACTAGCTAAATCAATAGCATCTTGTAGCTCGGAATCTTTTAAAAGTGTATTTAATGTAAAATTTATTTTAACATTTCTTAACTTTGCATACATTATAGCCTTTTTTAAATTTTCTCTATCAAAATTAGTAGCAGAAGCACGTGCATTAAATAAATTTCCACCAAAATAAACGCTGTCAGCACCATTTTGAACAGCAGATTTTAAACATTCAAAATCTCCAACAGGAGAAAGTAATTCTACCATAAAGTCCTCCATAAAATTTTTCTTATATTATTGTAACACAAAAATTATAAAATGAATACTATATGTTATAAAAAAGATAGATGTTACATGCAAGAAGGGAGAAAAATATGGATGGTTGTTGTTGTCACAACGATAATGGTTGTGGAAATTTCTTGGGTGACATATTGGGAAGTGAAAATACGGAAGTTTTACTATTTTTAATAGTTTTTATGCTATTATTTACAACGTATGGGAGAAGATGATTCTCCCTAATTTTTATAATACATAAAAGTCCATTAAGTCCCAACAATATTGTATTTATATAAATTCTTTTCAATTTATACTAATTTTTTTGAACTTTATATTGCACAAAATTATATTTTGTGTTATCATAATAATGTTACTAAATTAGGGGTATGATGTTAATGGTAGCATTCCGGTCTCCAAAACCGTGCGTGTGGGTTCAAATCCTACTACCCCTGCCATAAAATAAAATCGCTTAGAGTAGCAATACTAATAAGCTTTTTTTTTATAAACACAAATGTAAGGAAAGGAAATTTGCAAAGCAAATTATAAAGAAATGAATAATAAAGAAAAATTAAACGAAAAAAATATTGGTAAAGAAAAAGAATGTGATAATTTTAAAGATAATAACCTTAATAAAGGAATTAAAAACCTAATAAAAAAAGTATTTACTAAAGAAATAATAATGTATTTAATATTCGGTGTATTAACAACAGTCGTTTCTCTAGCAGTCTATTATGCAAGTATTTTCACATTCTTGAATCCAAATAATGCTATTCAATTACAAATAGCAAATATTATATCTTGGATTGCTGGTGTAACATTTGCATACTTCACAAATAGAAAATTTGTGTTTGAAAGTAAAAACGAAAACAAATTAAAAGAAGCGGGAAAATTTGTATCATCAAGAGTAATAACTCTAATAATGGATATGATTATAATGTTTTTAGGTGTTACATGTATGCATTTAAACGATAAAATAATGAAACTAGTATCACAAGTAATTATAACAATCTCTAATTATGTTTTTAGCAAAATATTTGTATTCAAAAAATAATAAAAAGGAATAATAATTATGAAAAACGAATTTGAAAGTGTTTCAGCAAATGAGTCAAATCCTAAATGGAACGAAATAATAAAAAGAGAAAAAGAACTTTATAGAGCAAAAACGGACATAAGACCCGCATTTGAAAGAGATTATACAAGAATTCTTCATTCAAATGCATATAGAAGGCTAAAGCATAAAACTCAAGTTTTCTTTTCACCTGGAAATGATCATATATGTACTAGAATAGAACATGTAAACTATGTAGAATCTATTAGCTACACAATAGCAAGGCATCTAGGACTAAATACGGATTTAACAAGAGCTATATCAATAGGACATGATGTAGGACATTCTCCTTTTGGTCATAAAGGAGAAAAAATATTATCAGAAATTTCAAAAAGAGATATTGGAAAGACATTTTGGCATGAAAAAAATGGACTATATATGCTAGATAATATAGAACTTCTTGAAGATTATGAAGGAAACAAACAAAATTTAGATTTAACATATGCTGTAAGAGATGGAGTAATCTCACATTGTGGCGAGATCAATGAAAATGCAATAATTCCTAGAAATGAAGCAATTGATCTAGAACAATATGAATATCCAAATCAGTATGAACCATATACGTGGGAAGGATGCGTCGTAAAAATTGCTGACAAAATTTCTTATATTGGAAGAGATATTGAAGATGGTATAGAATTAGGATTTATTGATAAAGATTTAAAAGATTTATACAGCCAAATTGGCAAAAAGATAAATAATGGTTCAATCATAAACGAACTAGTTTCTAATATTTGTAAAAATTCTAGTGTGGAAGAAGGACTAAAATTCTCAGACGAATATTTGGATCTAATGAACAAAATTAAAGCTTACAATTACAAGAATATTTACTGTGCTAAAAGAATGGAACCATCAAATAAATATTTTGAGTTAGTTATAAACCAAATTTATGACATACTAAAAGATAATTACAACAATTTAGACTCAGTATATTTTTATTATCCAAAATTAATAACTAGCTTCAAAGAATGGATAAATAACTATATAGAAGATGGTAATAGGCTGACTATGAAAAACAAGATTGTTTTTGACATAAGAAACAAACAGGATTATTATAAAGCAATAATAACATATATTTCAGGAATGACTGATAAATTTGCAATAGAAATGTATAATGAAATAATAAATTTTTGATCAATTTTTTATCATGAAAAACAATTAAAGCGTAATGCACTTGATAATTTTTAAACTTCATAGTATAATAAAAGTGTATTACTTATGGGGATGTAAATGGTTTCGACAATAATTCGGAAACATTGGTAGCGAGTAGTGGATGGTTGCTTCGGCCACTATAAAAAAGCAAAATTAAATATAAAAGCTGATAAACAAGAATTAGCTTACGCTGCTTAGTTTAAGCAGAGTCGTTCTATTTAAGTAGCCTACTGGCTTATATAGGGCGTCGATTTAAAGTAGGAAACAAAGCTATTTTTTCCATTAAAATAGTGGGTAGAAAAATGGATACAAATAATAAAGTTTGTTTATTTGACTTTAGTATTTGAAATTTTGACAAATAAACTGCACTCGGAGAAATTGATGCGGAAGGATTTTTGGACGTGAGTTCGACTCTCACCATCTCCACCATATATAATTATGCTGTAATCTTACACTAAGTAAGACTGCAGCATAATTTTTATATAAAAGTAATGTTAAAGTAATGCGATTATTTCATTTTCTTTAATTCTTTTATTAATTTTGGAAAATATAAATTAGTAATGTTTACAATTGCTCAAATAATGGAAATGGAACAGAGTAATGGGAATAAAGTAGCATTATATTTGGTCAATATAATAAAAAAAAATTGTCAAATTTTATTGAGAAAAAAACTTTTATATGATATATTATAATTGAAAATTTGGAGGTAACAATGGAAAATATAAAACCTTTTATAAAATGGGCTGGTGGTAAAGAAAAAGAATTACCATATATTAAAGAAAATTTACCTAAAGAAATAGATAGATATATAGAGCCTTTTATTGGTGGAGGGGCTGTGTATTTTAATATAAACATAAAAGCTTCTTATATAAATGATAAATCAAAGGAATTAATTAATCTGTATTTATGCATAAAAAATAATGATTTAGAATTTTATAATAAAATCAATAGTATATATAAAAATTGGAAATTATTAGAGTTAGTTGTAGAAAACAATCAAAATGAATTATTAGAAATATATCAAAAATATTGTAAAGAATATAATATTGATAAAAATTTGAAAAAAAATTTTAGTAAAACAATTTATGATTTTGTGGAAAAACATTATAAAGAATTTAATGGAGCGTTATCAGATGAATTCAACTTTGGTACCGATAATTTTATAAAAGAGATTGAAAAAAATCTTATATCGAAAATGACACGTATGCATAAAATTGAAAATCAAAGAGAAAAAATGATATTAAAAGATACATTAGAAAATTTTGAATGTGCTTTTAAGAGTGCTTTTTATATGCATTTAAGGTATTTATATAATGAACATGAACAATTAAAAGTTAATACTTCTTTTTATGAAGCAATATTCTATTTTATTAGAGAATATTGTTATGCTTCAATGTTTAGATATAATAAAAATGGCAAATTTAATGTACCTTATGGAGGAATTAGTTATAATCGTAAAGATTTTTATAAAAAAATAAATTATATATCTTCTGATGAATTACATGAATATACGAAAAATACAAAGATATATAATGAGGATTTTGAAGATTTTTTGTTAAAAATAAAACCAAAAAAAAATGATTTTATTTTTATTGACCCACCCTATGATACAGAATTTTCTACTTATGCAAAAAACGAATTTGATAAAAAAGACCAAATTCGTTTAGCAAGTTTATTAAGTAATACAAAAGCAAATGTAATGGTAGTTATAAAAAATACAGATTTTATTTATGATTTATATAATTCTAAAGGTTTTAATATAAAATCATTTGATAAAAAATATTTAGTAAGTTTTCAAAATAGGAATGATAAAGATGTAAAACATCTTATTATAACAAATTATTAAGGAGTTAATATATAATGGATAATTTAAAGAAAAAGGCAATTCAAGAAGTAATTGATACAAGTATAAAAAGTTTTGTAGATGGTTTAGACCTAAAATATACATCGGAAGTCAATGACCCAGATGGTGTTATTAATTCAAAAAAGAATAATGTATTTATTGCAGAATTAGGAGAAGAATTTATGTTTTACTCTGCTTTTGTTAGGTCATTTGATTCTAGTTTTGGTAAAATTCTAGAGAATATGGGAAATGCAATAGCTAAGTTATCTTTTGATGTGAGGGGAAGAATTGATTCATACCTTTTAACTCAACAAAGTCAACATATTAATTATCTTTTATCGGAATATGAAACAAATCATACAAAACCCAAGATAGAAGATTATTCAACATTTACTTGTATGCACCCAAAGGATGTAACTAGTTTTATCAAAAGTCATGAAACGGATAATTATTTTTATAATCCTGAGAAAAATGAGCATTATATTATTGAGTTAAAAGCAGGTGGAGATCTAGATAATAAAAAATCAAAAGTTGAGAAAAATGAATTATTACAAGAATATTTCTTATTAAAGAACTTAATACAAAATGATGAAAATGTAAAAATATACTTAGCTACTGCTTACAATAAATATGGTGAAGAAAAAGTTTGGAAACAAGGAAGGGTTCAACAATATTTTGCACAAGATGAGTTATTGATTGGAAAAGATTATTGGAATTTTGTATGCGATAGTGATGAAGGGTTTGAGGTTGTCTTTGAGCAATACAAGAGAAGTGCAGTGTACATAAAAAATGTATTAGCAATTATAAAAAATATGTATTTTAAAGCAAATAACTAATTTATAATACATTTTCTTAATCATTGAAAAGAGAAGAAATGCTAATCTAACAAATAAAGGGTATAATAATGATAAATAAAAAAACTATAAAGAAATTACGTAAGAAAAAGTATTTAAAGAATAAATTAGAAAAAACAATGAGAAAAAGACATCGATATCATAAAAAGAAAAAGTCTAAATGGTGTTAAGAGAGCCGAAAAAGTTGTAAATAACTACTTCGTTGGCACCATAATTAAACCAAAAACAAAGGAGATAAAAATGAAGGTTACACAGGTAAAAGCATTAGAAAAAATAGCAAATAAAATAAGAATTGATTTAATAAATGAAATTTATTATGCAAAATCTGGTCATCCAGGCGGATCTCTATCTTGTAGCGATATTTTAACTGTCTTATATTTTAACGAAATGAATATAGATAGCTCTAAACCAAATGATATTGCACGAGATAGATTTATTTTGTCTAAAGGACACGCATCATCTGCATTATATGCTACACTTGCAGAAAGAGGATTTTTTCCAAAAGAAGAGCTTTGCACATTTAGAAACATAAATAGCAACTTACAAGGACATCCATCAATGGAAAAAGTACCCGGAGTAGATATGACAACAGGATCATTGGGTCAAGGACTATCAATAGCAAATGGAATGGCATTAGCATCAAAAATGGATCAAATGGGGAACAGAGTATATTGCCTATTAGGAGATGGCGAATTAGAAGAAGGTCAAGTGTGGGAAGCGGTAATGACAGCGGTTAGATATAATCTAGACAACTTATGTGCAATAATAGATTGTAACAAATTACAATTAACAGGAAATACAGATGAAATAAAAGGACTAAACTGTGAAAGCATTGAGCAGAAATTCAGAAGCTTTGGATTCAATACAATAACAATAGATGGAAACAATATTGAATCTATAATTCAAGCATTTGCGATTGCTGAAAGAACAAAGTTAAAACCTTCAGTTATCATTGCAAAAACAATTAAGGGTAAAGGAATTTCTTTTATGGAAAATGAAGCCAAATGGCACGGAAAAGCTTTAAACAATGAAGAATATAAAAAAGCAATAGAAGAGTTAAATACAAATGAAAAAGAAGAAACACCAATTTTTGAATCCAAAATAGAAAATTTTCTAAATCAAAATAATAAAAAATGCACTAAGGAGGAAAAATAAACATGGAAGAATCAAAAATAGCAACAAGAGAAAGCTTTGGAAAAGCGTTAGCTGAATTAAAAAATCAAAATGTTGTAGTACTTGATGCTGATTTAGACTCTGCAACTAAAACCGAGTACTTTAAAGAAAAATATCCAAATAGATTTCTAGAAATAGGAATAGCAGAAGCAGATATGCTTGGAACATCTGCAGGATTAGCATCGTGCGGAAAAATTCCATTTGCAACCACATTTGCTGCATTTGCAACAGGAAGATGTTATGACCAAATAAGAACAAGTATAGCATATCCAAAACTAAATGTAAAAATATGTGGAACTCATTATGGAATAACAGTAGGAGAAGACGGTGCAACTCATCAAATGTTAGAAGACATAAACTTAATGAGAGGACTTCCAAATATGGTAGTACTATCTCCTTCGGATGATACTCAAACTAAATATCTTGTAAAAGAAATGGTAAAATATAATGGTCCAATGTATATTAGACTAAGTAGACTAGCAACCCCAGTTATATATACAAACGACGCAAAATTTGAAATTGGAAAAGGGATGCAAATTGGAGATGGAAAAGATGCAACAATTTTTGCAACAGGGGATTTAGTAGTCGAAGCACTAAAAGCACAAGAAATTTTAAGAAGAAACAATATAGACATAAGAATTGTTGATATGTATACAATAAAGCCAATTGATAAAGAACTAATCGTTAAATGTGCAAAAGAAACATCAATTTTATTTTCACTAGAAAATCACAATATAATTGGTGGACTTGGAACAGCAATTACAGAAGTTTTATGCGAGGAATATCCTAAAAAACTTATACGCATGGGAATAAATGACAAATTTGGAAAATCAGGAAAAGCCGAAGAATTGATTCATTTTTTTGAACTTGACGGAGAATCAATATCAAAAAAAATCATAAAATTTTTTAACTAATAAAGAATAAAATGTAAAAAAATGCAGAAAAAGAAGATTTTTACAAAAAAAATGAGACCTTAAATGAATATTTATTCATAATTTTACATAAAATAATTTTGAAATTCAGAAAGGAGTAAAATTATGAAAGTAATAGATATAATTGCATTGATTTTAGTAATTATAGGTGCTATAAACTGGGGACTAATTGGCTTATTTGGATTTAACTTAGTAGATGCAATATTTGGAGCTACAAGTGTAATATCAAGAATAATTTACGTTTTAGTCGGAATATCAGGATTATGGTCTATAAGATTTTTTACAAAAGTAAACGAAGACTAAAAATTTAATTAAGAATAACAAATAAAGTTACCCTTTTAAGAATTAAGATAAGACTAAAATATAATTTGAATGAATGCAAATTATTTTAGTCTTATTTTTAATTACACTAAAATCAATTTTTTTATATTTGACAGAAAAAGTATAAAAAATGTTGATTTATATGTATACAGTATGATATATTATAAACGAAGGCAACTCTAAAACTGCTTTCAATAAACATTCAAATTATATTTGAGAAGAGGAGAAATTATGTTGAAACATATTGAAGAAAGTGAATTTGATGAAACAATCAAAAGTGAAAAAGTTGTAATTGTAGACTTTTTTGCAACATGGTGTATGCCCTGCCAAATGCTTGGCAAAGTACTAGAAAAGATTGATGACAGAATAGATATAGCAAAAGTTGATGTTGATAATGCACATGAATTAGCATATCAATTTAATGTTGAATCGGTACCAACTATGGTAGTATTTAAGAATGGTAATCAAATAGATAGATTAGAAGGTTATTATTCAGAAGAGGAGTTAAATAAGAAGATAAATGAATGGTTATAGAATGAATCCAGATAGAGAATATGCAAATAAAATAATGGACGGAATATATAAAAGAGATGGACATTGTCCATGCAGAGTAAATCAAGATGACACTACTCTGTGTCCATGTAATGAATTTTTAGAAACAAAAAAATGTAGATGCAAATTATTTTTACCAATTGAGTAATGAAAAATATATAATATACTATGTTTTTTAAAATTTAGATATGTATATTAAAATTGTCAAAACCACTACACAAATTATTAAAAATGTGTTAAAATAGAAAAAGCGTGTAGAAATATAATAAAACGTAAAATGAAAAATAAGGAGGAAAAGTCAATGTCAGGACATTCAAAATGGCACAATATTCAAGCCAAAAAAGGAAAAGCTGATGCAGCAAGAGGAAAAGTATTTACTAAACTTGGAAGAGAAATTTTATTAGCAGTTAAAGCTGGTGGACCTGATCCGACAAGTAACTCTAAATTAAAAGATGTTATAGCAAAATGCAAGGCAAATAACATGCCAAATGATACAATTAGTAATTCAATAAAAAAGGCTTCAGGAGAAGGCAGCAACAAGGTTTACGAGGAAATTACGTATGAAGGGTACGGACCGAATGGAGTAGCTTTAATAGTTGAAGCTAGTACAGACAACAAAAATAGAACAGCAGCTGATGTTAGACATGTTTTTGATAGAGCAGGTGGAAATTTAGGAACATCAGGATGTGTTTCATACATGTTTGATAAAAAAGGTGTAATCGTAATAGATAGAACAACAACAGATTTTTCAGAAGATGATATGATGATGCTTGCCTTAGACAACGGTGCAGAAGATTTTAGGGCAGATGACGAATGCTATGAGATAACAACAGCCCCATCAGATTTTTCAAAGGTAAGAGAAGCATTAGAAGAAAAAGGGCTAGAATTTATAGAAGCAGAAGTTCAAATGGTTCCTACAAATACAATTGAATTAGATGATTCAGCTTCAGAAAAAATGCAAAGAATAATAGATAACCTAGAAGACTTGGACGATGTAATGAACGTATATCACAACTGGGCAGAATAATTATATGTAAAAACTGTGAAAAAGTATTGTACTTTTAAAATACTTGTGATATTATGTAAATATGAAAAAACAAAAGTAATAAAAAAGAGGTAAACAAGATGACAAACTTTGAAAGCCTTGAGGCAGTACACACAAGTAATCTAATAAAAAAATCAAATATAAACATAGGTATGAGGCTATGTATTTTAGTGTATTCTAAAATGCATGGCTTTTTGTTGTCTAAAAAAATAATTATATAAATAAAAGGAGGAGACTAATTTGAAGAATTATAAGGGAAAGGACCCGTGAAAAGCAGGCTACAAATTAACTACTAAATTAAAATAAAAAGAAATGTGAAAAAGGAAAGGAAGAAAAAGAAAAATGGAAAGAAACAAAAATGTAGTACTAAAAAATAGT
>CAZDPV010000039.1:7429-13872 GCA_964507565.1 uncultured Clostridium sp. | reverse complement strand
TCTATAGATCTTCTTGCTCATCATTAAAAACATCACCATCTACTTCAATTGCATCATCAATTTTGTCTTTACATAGTGTTTTTCCATAAAAACATGGTTTATTTTCAAACATTGGTTCTTCAAATTTTTGATGTTCGCAGTATCCTTTACATCTACAATCGCATTCATCTTTGCACGTACAGTCGTCGAAAGTAGGATAAACTTTATTTGTTTCCATAAAGCCTGTAATTCTTATTCTTTCGATGCAATCTCCAAATTCATAATAATAAACATCATTTATAAAATTATTTATTTCTGAATATTTTTTGCAAATTCCTGGTATGTCTCTATAAAAAGCCTCAACATAGAATACATTTGTGTCTTTTCTATCTTGATTTACTTGATCACAAATATAGTATTTGCCATATTTGCATCTCAATTTTTGGTCTAATTTCTTAGAAAATTCTATATACCTTTTTTCATCGCATTTTTGTGTTATTATTTTATTTACGTTTACTAATACATTTTTACATAACTTATCTTTTTCCATAAATTCCTCCATATATTATTATTTGGATTTGTATCCTATTTATAGTATATGATTTTAGATTTTATTTGTTCTATGTATTAGCACTATTTAATGTTTTGTTTGGGTATTACATTTTTATTCTATCTTTTTCATAAAGATCGTCTATTTCTATTGGTTTATCTTGTTTTATTGTTGCTTGAGCATCAAGTATTCGTTGATTTGCTGAACCTCTAAACCTTAATTTAGGGCTCTTTTTATCCTCATCAAATTTTCCATCAACCACCACGTCTATATATTTTAAAAGCTCTTTTGTTTCTGGGTTTGTTTTGCTCATTCCATCAACAACATCCTTTTTAAAATCATAGCCTGTGTAACACCAAATTGTTTTATCTGGATATTTTTCTTTTACTTCTTTAACTAATGGTAGTAACCCCTTTTGATTTGATGGCTCTAGTGGTTCTCCCCCAAGCAAACTTAATCCTTTTATATAATCATGATTCAAGTCATTAATTACTTCCTCTTTTTGTTTGTCTGTAAATAAATTTCCATAGTTGAAATCCCAAGCGCATTCATTAAAACATCCTTTACAATGATGATGACATCCACTAACAAATACAGAAACTCTAACTCCTTCTCCATTTGCAACATCTATTCTTTTAATATCTGCATAGTTCATAATTAGTACCTCTTTCATTGATATTTATAGAGCAATTATGTTAAATAATCGCTCTATTTAATTACTATATTTTATTTAGTTTCTATTAAATTTAATGTATTTTAATTTTATAAATGCAAAACTCTTTGCTTTATCTCTTTAGTTTTTCCAGTATTCCAGAAGTTTTCTCCTAAGTATCCACATGTACGTCTTACTACTGTCATCTTTGAATGATCCTTATTTCCACAGTTTGGGCATTCCCATTCATTGTCTGCGTTTATTTTTATTTCACCATCAAATCCACATACATGACAATAATCAGATTTTGTATTAAATTCAGCGTATTGAATATTATCATAAATGTATTTAACTACACTCCTTAATGCTTCTAAGTTGTTTTGCATGTTAGGAATTTCAATGTATGAAATTGCTCCACCTGATGAAATTTTTTGGAATTCACTTTCAAATGTTAATTTCTCAAAAGCATCAATCTTTTCTCTAACATCAACATGATATGAATTTGTATAGTATCCCTTGTCTGTTATATCAGGAATTGTTCCAAATTTTTCTTTGTCTATTCTTGCAAATTTATAGCATAAACTCTCTGCTGGAGTTCCATAAAGTGCAAATCCTAAATGTGTTTCTTTCTTCCATCTGTCTGTTGTTTCTCTTAAATGTCTCATTACTTTTAGTGCGAATTCATGACCTTTTGGATCAGTATGTGAAACTCCAAGCATAACTTTTGTCATCTCATATACTCCTATATATCCTAATGATAATGTTGAATATCCATCCATCAATAGTTTATCTATCTTTTCGTCCTTCTTTAAACGTGCTATTGCACCATATTGCCAATGAATTGGGCTTGTATCAGATTTTACTCCTAATAGTGAATTGTGTCTGCACATTAAAGCTTCTTTGCAAAGTTCTAGTCTTTCGTCTAGTAATTTCCAGAATTTATCTTCATCTCCATCTGCAATTATTGCAACTTGTGGTAAATTTATGCTTACAACTCCCTGGTTAAATCTTCCTTCAAATTTATAATTTCCGTTTTCATCTTTCCAAGGAGATAAGAAACTTCTACATCCCATAGGGCTAAATACATTGCCTTCATAATTTTCACGCATTTTTTTTGCTGAAATATAATCAGGATACATTCTTTTTGAAGAACATTTTACAGCAAGCTCTGTTAGATAGTCATATTTTCCTCCTGTTAAATTGTTAAATTCATCAAGTACATATATTAGTTTTGGAAATGCTGGTGTTACATATACTCCTGCTTCATTTTTAATTCCTTCATATCTTTGTCTTATAACTTCTTCAATTATCATTGCATTTTCTTTTATGTATGGGTCGTTTTTATCTAAATGTAAGAATAATGTAACGAATGGAGATTGTCCATTTGTTGTCATTAAGGTATTGATTTGATATTGAATAGTTTGAACTCCAGCTTTTAGCTCGCTTCTTAGTCTTTCATCAACAAGTTCTTCTATTATATCATCAGCGATTTTTCCCTTATATTCTTTTACTAATCTTGTTTTGAATTTATCATAGCTCTTTCTTAAGTATTTTCCTAAATGGATTAAATCTACTGATTGTCCGCCGTATTGATTACTTGCAACTGCTGCTATGATTTGAGTTGTTACAGTGCATGCTACTTGGAAGCTCTTTGGTGATTCAATCATTTTCCCGTTCATTACAGTTCCGTTATCTAACATGTCGCCTATATTTATTAGGCAGCAATTGAATATTGGTTGTATAAAATAATCTGCATCATGAAAATGTAATATTCCTTCTTTATCTGCATTTGATATTTTTTCTGGAAGTAAAAGTCTTTTTGTTAAATCTCTTGAAACTTCTCCTGCAATATAGTCTCTTTGTGTTGAAGCTAGCATTGTATTTTTATTAGAATTTTCTTCTGCTAATTCCTTGTTTTCATTTTTAATTAACTTTAATATTGATTCATCTGTTGTATTTGATTTTCTTACTAATGCTCTGCTATAGCGATATACAATATATTTTTTTGCAAGTTCATATTTTCCAATTTCCATTAATTTTTCTTCAATTATATCTTGAACATCTTCAACAAGCATTCTTTTTTTATCAAGTGATTCAATGTGTGCTATTATTCCATTTATATCTTCCTTATTAGCCCTCTCTTTTGGGCTTACTTCGGCATTTGCCTTTCCAATTGCATTTGATATTTTTGATCTATCAAAATCTACAACTCTTCCATCTCTTTTTACTACTTTCATCTTGCATCTCCACTTCTACATTTCTTTTAATGTTTTTTAATTTTGTTTTAAAATTTTATGATTTTTAAAAAATCATTTTTTCATTTTCTTTATTTTTTGGAATGTTTTTTAAATAATCTTTAAGCTATTTATATATTAAAGTTTTATAATTGTCAATACTTTTTTCATTTATCAATATGTTCATGTTTTATGTTTTCTTGAAGTGTAATCAGTTGTGGTTCTAGTGTTTTATTATTTAAAGTATTAAATGTATTTTATGTCGATTAGTGACGTAACTAGACTATTCTCTAGGATCTTTTTTTTAATATTTCATTTCTATTACATTTTAATTTTAAACGTAAAAAAATGATTTTTCAAAAAATCATTTTTTTATTTTCTTATTTTTTCTTTCTTTTTTTAAAATGGTTTTTAAAATTTATTGTTGTTTTCTTTCTTTTTTCGATAATAGTTTTTTTAAATTTATTGTTATTTCTTGTATTTTTTCAAGTTTCAAAGATATTTTTTTACTTTTTTCATCTTTTAATCTTTTCATTCGTCTATGATTTGCTTATTTGGTTTTATTGTTTATTTTATTACTATCTAAAATAACATAACTCTAAAACTGGGTTGAATACCCTGAAGAAGAAACTAAAAAAATGCAAAAACAAAAAGAAGAAGCACAAAAACGTCAGCAAAAAATATTTGCTAACGCAGGTGGATTTGGCGATAATGATAACACCAATAATAAAGAATAGAGGTGGTTTAAATGGCAAGAAAACCACTGACATATTGGGAAAGACGTTCTACTGAGTTAATGCAAAGGCTTGAAAAAGGAACGGAAAATACAATAGATAGTTTAATACAAGCATATGAACAAGCAACAAAAAAAATAAACAAAGAAATAGTTAACATTTATAAAAACTATGCTAAAGATAGTGGACTAGATAAGAAAACATTGTTGCAACTGTTAAATAAAAAAGAGACAGATACACATTATAAGAATTTATTACAAGTAATAAATAATAATATAACAGATGATAGTATAAAAAAGAAACTATTAGCTCAATATAATGCACCAGCATATTCATATCGAATTAGTAGATATGAAGCATTACAGGACAATATCAATTTAGAACTAAAGAAGTTAGCAAATATAGAGCAACAAATAACAGAAATCAGATATGTTGATACAATCAAGGAAGGATATTATCACAATATATATGATATTCAAAAAGGCACTGGTTTAGGTTTTAGTTTTGCACAAATAGATAATAGAACAATAAATATGCTGTTAAATGAAAATTGGACTAATGGAGCAAATTTTTCTAAAAGAATATGGAATAATAGTGAAAAACTAGGAAACTATTTAAGAACACAATTAACAGCAGATACAATGAGTGGTAAACCTATTCAAAAGATGTCTAGTGAATTACCAGAGTATATGAATGTTGGTTTGTATATTGCAACTAGACTTGTAAGAACTGAAACAAACTATTTTGCAAATAGAAGTGAACTATTATCAATGCAAGAATGCGGAATAGAAAAATATGTATATATTGCCACACTTGACAATGTGACTTGTGAGCATTGTGCAGAATTAGATGGTAGAAAATTTCTAATAAAAAATGCTAAACAAGGAATAAATTGTCCGCCATTGCATCGGTAGCGATAGGTGTGGAATAGTATCGTATTTTGATGAAGAAGAATTAGAAGGGCTAACTAGAAGATGTAAAGATAAAGACGGTAAATCAATTTTAGTACCACAAGACATGAATTATCGGTGAATGGAAAGCAAAGTACATAGATATGACAGAAACAGAAAAAGGAGCAATAGCGGAATATTCAAGTTCTAAAGCATATACATTAAATGAAAAATTAAGAAATAATATAAAACTAGATAAAAATGAAACTGAATTAGTAAAAAATATAGATGATGGACTTAATAAATTACCTAATTATAATAAAAATACATATAGACAAATAGGGTTTGATTTTCAAGGAAAAGAAGAGTATAATAAGTTTATAAATCAGCACAAGAATAATGATTTTATTACTTATTCACAATATATATCTACATCTAAAAATTACAATGATTATGAAGTAACAGACAATTTAAAAGTAGAAATGGTAATAGAAGGCAAAACTGGAAAAGATATACGAGGAATAGCAGGTATAAAAGAAGAAAATGAAGTATTATTTAATAGAAATATATATTTCGAAATAATCAAAATTGCTGATAATAAAATATGGTTAAAAGAGGTATAATATGAGTTTAGAACTATTGAAACATGAGGTGTTAAAGCCAGCATATATTGTGTGCAATGAATGTAAAAAATTAAACAATAAAATCTGTGAAGTATATAAAACAATTCCACCAAAAGAAATAATGGGAGGAAACTTATTTAAAGAAAAAGATAATAAAGAAATATGTAAATATTTTGAACAAAAATAATAAGGGAAGTGTTATATATGGAAGAAATAGTTTCATTACTATCTAAAATAACATAACTCTAAAACAATTATTTATTCATAATAGTTTTTGTAATAGTTTCATTACTATCTAAAATAACATAACTCTAAAACTTAATACAATTGTTTACAAATATTTTTAGGTTTCATTACTATCTAAAATAACATAACTCTAAAACACAAAAGCTCTAATATATAAAGAAGATAATGTTTCATTACTATCTAAAATAACATAACTCTAAAACAAAACTCAATATCTATTCCATCTTTGTTTTGTTTCATTACTATCTAAAATAACATAACTCTAAAACTTATAGTTCTCCTTCTCATACATTTCCCTTTGTTTCATTACTATCTAAAATAACATAACTCTAAAACTCAACAAATTGCCACATATTTGAAAATATAGTTTCATTACTATCTAAAATAACATAACTCTAAAACAAAACTCAATATCTATTCCATCTTTGTTTTGTTTCATTACTATCTAAAATAACATAACTCTAAAACCCTATTCTTAATTTTTAAAATGTTTAGGAAGTTTCATTACTATCTAAAATAACATAACTCTAAAACA
>CAZDPV010000039.1:6087-7329 GCA_964507565.1 uncultured Clostridium sp. | reverse complement strand
AGTTTCATTACTATCTAAAATAACATAACTCTAAAACATATATCTTTCTATTTCGTATCTATGTAGTGTTTCATTACTATCTAAAATAACATAACTCTAAAACTATTGCGCTTTTAAAACCTGTCATTAAAAAGTTTCATTACTATCTAAAATAACATAACTCTAAAACTCCTGCATCTGCTGCACTCTGATATAAATTGTTTCATTACTATCTAAAATAACATAACTCTAAAACTTAGTAGAACAATTAAGTATGCTTAAAAAGGTTTCATTACTATCTAAAATAACATAACTCTAAAACACGCACTTCGGTAGCTTGAGAACGAATTGGTTTCATTACTATCTAAAATAACATAACTCTAAAACCTATATTTAGTTGTTTTTTTATATCTTCATGTTTCATTACTATCTAAAATAACATAACTCTAAAACACGTTGGCTATATGTTATCAAGATATGGCTGTTTCATTACTATCTAAAATAACATAACTCTAAAACTCATGTTGTATTGCAACTAATGGATTAGTTGTTTCATTACTATCTAAAATAACATAACTCTAAAACATGCTTGTTTCATTTCATTTTCTCCTTTCTGTTTCATTACTATCTAAAATAACATAACTCTAAAACTCGGGATTTATTTTATCTGATACAAATGCTGTTTCATTACTATCTAAAATAACATAACTCTAAAACACACTAAGATTTGCTTGTTGTGAATGGCTAGTTTCATTACTATCTAAAATAACATAACTCTAAAACGCACTATTATCATATATCGGATATGAAAAAGTTTCATTACTATCTAAAATAACATAACTCTAAAACACCAATTTTATTAATATAATTAAAATAAAAGTTTCATTACTATCTAAAATAACATAACTCTAAAACACAAAAGGAATATGTCTACTAATTGTACTAGTTTCATTACTATCTAAAATAACATAACTCTAAAACATACTAGATGCTAAATCAGACAAACCTCTTGTTTCATTACTATCTAAAATAACATAACTCTAAAACAAGATAATATACAAACTAAATTAATAATTAGTTTCATTACTATCTAAAATAACATAACTCTAAAACACCATGGTAATTGATTACGCAAAAAGTTATGTTTCATTACTATCTAAAATAACATAACTCTAAAACCCTTAAATTTTAGAACCAATAAATATAACAGTTTCATTACTATCTAAAATAACATAACTCTAAAACCTCAAATTTAGCTTTAGA
>CAZDPV010000039.1:0-5987 GCA_964507565.1 uncultured Clostridium sp. | reverse complement strand
AGTTTCATTACTATCTAAAATAACATAACTCTAAAACCTCAAATTTAGCTTTAGATTTTTTCGGCAAATGACTCCGTCATATTATTTTAGTTGTTTTTTCGTTGTATATCAAAAATTTATATTAAAACATCATTAAAATTTTCATCTATTAACCATACTTTCTCATATTTTAGCTTGTTATCATAATTTCTTTCAATTACGATTAAATTTATATTATTATATAATGAATATTTATATAATTCAATAGTTTCTTCTTTTGATAAATACAATTTTAAATTTGGAATAATTAAAATATCTGCAATTTTAAGTGTAGATATAAGATCTATTAAAAATTCCACTCTTTCAAGAATACTATTATAATTTGAACTATCTATTTTTAAATTGTATAGTTTAAAAATCTCTGTAATATCCAATTCATCTTTCATTTCGAATTCAAATGGTAATTCATTTATTTCTTGAATTATATAATTTCTTAATTTAAATGTAAGCTCATCAATTAAATAATCTTCACTTTTTTTAATATTTTCACCAATTAAATCATATATTTTTGTCAAAACTTTTTTCGAATTATATTCAATATTATATAAATCAAATATCATACATATTTTTTTGTTCATATTTAATTCATTTTGATCATCATCCAATAAAAATATCTCATTAGATTCTATTCCATTAATTTTATTATTTATTATTTCTATAATATGTGAAAAGCATTTGGTATCTTTAATAGCTATCAAATTTACATTTTCATTATTCAATAATATTTCATTTTCAAATCCATTTATCTTTAGTTTCATATTATAACCAACCTTTCTGTATTATCCATTATATCTGTATCTTTAGCTCCTACAACATATTCAATTCCACTAAATTGCTTTTCAGTTATTGTTAGCATTTGTACTATTCCCTTTGGTGGTTTATATTTATGTATTCTTTCACGTATTGAGTCTGCAATTGAATTGTTGAGTGCTAATTTTGCATATACAGATTCCTGAAGCATTACAAATCCATCATCAATTAAAGATTTTCTGAATTTTGCATATATCTTTCTATCTTTTGCAGTTTCAGTTGGTAAATCAAAAAATACTAAAATTCTCATATATTTAAAACTCATAATTTAATATTTTACTTTCTTTTTCATTTTCTTCATTTTCTATAAAATCAAAAATACTTTTTATAAATATTGGTATTGCGTTAGCTAAATATTGTTCTTTTCCGTCAATTATTACTTTTCGATTGCAAACATCTATTAATTTGTATTTATATGATTTATCAAATGCAAATTCTCTATTGTTATATACTATTTCATCAATTAATGGTCTATATATTTCCATTAAGTCGCATGATAAATTAAATTGATTATATTCATTCCTATGATTCAATCCTAGTGGAGTAATATATCCTTTTCTAACCACTTCTCTATTAATCATAGAAAGTATAATAGAGTATCCATAGTCTAAAGCAGTATTAGTATTATCTGGTACCCCACGGCAAAAGTCTAGTCCATATAATAAATTAAAATATACTTTAGCGGAATGACCTTCTCTATTCGTTTTATCAGCTATTTCTACTTGTTTTTCATATTCTAATAATTTTTCATAGCCAGCTATATTAAGAGATTTTAATAACATCGCTTGATTGTGAATTTTATATTTTACAGTTTGTTGCCATGCTAGTTCTTTCTTTTCCTTTTTCCAATTCACTTGATTTAGTATTTTCTTACTTGTGTCAAAAGAGCCATAGTATGGCATCATTTCGCATGATGGATTTCTTTTTTCATCACATATAATTAATTTGATTTTTTGATTTGCAAGCTCATTAATTAAATATGATGTGATTGATGCCATACCGTCTTCAATAATAATCATATTGATTTCAGAAAGATGAATCATCTTTAATTCTTCACTACGTATAATTAAATAGTCATTTTTATAACTTAATTTGCAATTTTTACTTACTACAACTGTTCTCCAACCCATTTACTTTATACCTTCTTTCGTACATTCCTGTAACTGATTTATCTATAAAAGTCATATATTTCAACTTGTCAGTATTGAATTTCTTTCCCGACATTCTTCCTTCCCTATTAGTTAAACCAATTGAAGTTAAATTTCCTTGACTAGTTTCCATTAAAGAGATTAATCCGTTGATTGTTGATTTTTTATCATCATCACTTAATTTTTTAAATTTTTCTAACTTGTCTGATATCTTTGTATAAATAGATTCAAATACTTTGTATTCACTTTTTAATTTTCCAACCAAATAAGTAAACATATATTCATATCCATTATTTAATTTTTCCTTTTGACTATCATCTAACTTATCTTCATTTGAATTCATCAAGTAAATTAGTTCTGATGCTTTATTATCAACGATTAATTCTTTATTTGACCTTACTTCGGAACTGCTACATAACCTCATAGGTTCATTGTTTTCATCATAATACTCTTGGTTCATTAGAATCTTGGATTTGATAATTTTTAGATCTGAATATTTGATATTTGATAAATGCATTTCTGTTACATATTTTTCTATAGTTTGTTTACCATTTTTTATATCATATGCTACTTTAATTGGAACTCCTACCAGTTGATATTCTTGTTTCCCTTTACTATCTTTGTAGCTATAAATCAAAGTATATGCTTTTGCTTCTCCAGAATATCCTCCATATTTTTTGACATTTCTATCACATTTTAGTGATATAATTGGTTTATTTTTTTTATCATTTGGGCTATATAAAGTTTGATTATAAAATTCTCCTGTTCCTTCTTCTAGCATTCTACTTAAGTAACAATCTTTATATGCCATTACTTTTTTTGATTTGTTAATATCAATATATTTATTAATAAAGCTCATAATCATTCCATGTTCTTTGTCTACGTTTTCTCTATTATTTAAATATCCTTTTACATATTCACTATATTTAAATTTTCCTGTTCCATTCCAATGATCATTGATTATATTTCCAATAGTGTCTAATATGTATGCATCTTGAGCATGATGATAATTATTGACATTTCTATTTTTATAAAATTTATATTTTACTCTAAATCCATGTGTTAAATCTGCTCTTATTGCAAATACGTTAGAATCTTTATATGAATTTACTATCAAATTAGTAACATATTTTGTTATTTGTCTGGTTTCAACTAATTGTCTTTCTACAAATTTTTCTCTATCACTATCCGTTGTAAACATTTCTCTTTTAATTAGTCTATAAAATTTAGTTTGACTAATTAAATCATTTTCTAATAATTTTTTCCAATATGGTGTCATATTATTAATAATCTCATCTCTCAATAATAAATTATCTTTTTTCATTTGATTTTCAGATTTAAGAACTAAAGCTTTATTATCAATACTATCATTTTTAATATATGATTGTGGGCTTATATGATCTACCTCATAGTTGCTTAGACTATCAATATCTAAAGGTGTTCCGCTATACATAGACTTACCTCCCTGAATAAAGTATAAATATAGCTTTTCACCTAATTCTTTGTCACTTTGGTGTCTTTTTAATTCTTTATATACATTGCTATCATTTTCTCTAAGGTATTTTAGTTGTTCATTTAAATTATCATATATCTTCAATAATTTTTTAGCTCTATTATCTTTCATTATTTTCTTAGTACCTTCATCACGTGCAAATTCTATATAAATATTTCTAGGTTCATATTTCATTACTTTGATTATTTCTTTTACAACACAGATAGCTTGCCAAATAGCTCTCTTGTTTGCTGGTGATGTAGGAATTTCGTCAACATCTTTATATTTTATTGTACCATCAGATTTTGGCATTAATTCTTCTAATTGTTTGTCGAATCCATATTGTTTTTCATTTATTATTTGCATAAAATTCAAAGGAGTATTTCGTAACTTTTCAATAATCGTTTCTCCATCACTAGATTTTAATCCAGTAATAAGTTTTTTTGATAGTCTAGACCATCCTGTATATCTTAGTTTTATCAATTTATCAATTTGCTCCATTGATAATATTTTTCCATAGTGTGTTGTTATTTCTCTTTTTAATATTTTTTTATCTTCAAAGATTGTAATCCAATATATTAGTTTTTCACACATTTCATAGTTACTATCATCAACTTTTCCTAATATATTTTTCATGTCTATATAAGAAGCCATATTAGAATTAAAGTTTTCCCCATCAGGAATGCCTACCAAACTTTTTACTGTAATTCCTTCTTCATTTATCAAAGTTTTCAGCATTTTAGCAGTTACTTTCTTTTTCGTATTGAATAGCTTGTCTATTATGTTTTTTTTTGTATCTTTTGCTAAATGTTTTTCATTTACATGTATATTATTTAGTTCATTTAAAACACAAAATTCAGAGTATAGTAAAGATTGTTTTGGCATAACATCTTCGCCAAATATGTATGTACATGTATTAGTCATTCTCTTAATAAAACATTCTGCTGTCGCATCTACATCAACTACTTTATCAAAATTCCAAGGTAAAATTTTGTCATTACTTTTTTTAACAACCCAAGACCATTTACTTTGTTTATCTGATTTTGCTAATGGTCCTACATAATAAGGTATTCTAAAAGAAAATAATTTTACAATTTTGTCTTTATTTTCTTCAATAGTTTTGTAATATTTTGATTGATTTTCAAGTATTTTTAATAGCTCCTTTTCATGTAATTGATGAGGAATTGCACCATTATCTGTTACATTTATTTTCCTCAAGAAATTATTATCATTTATTTCTTGTTGAATTTTTTTCTTTTCTTCACATTCTTCTGGTAAATCATCTAGTTTTTTGTTTAATTTAGTGAAGAATTCTTCTGGCTTGCATTTTTTACATATATTTCCGCTATTTTTTCCATTGTATGCTACATAATTATAATCTCCAACTTTTCTAAACATTGTATCATATTCATCCTTAAAGTATTTTATATATATAGCTTTTATTAGTTTTAAATCTGCTGCATATTTTTTATACTTTTCAATAAACGCTTCTGATATATATGTCTCTCCATTTAAGATATCCTGTAGTATGTACCAACTGTATATAGTTCGCATTGATTCATATATGTTGCAATCATCTCCTAAATACTCTAATATCTCATCTTCATTTTCAATATCATTTGCAAAAGATATTTTAGATTTTTGTATATCTGTATTAAATATTTTATTCAAGTCAAATGAATAACCCAAAAATGAATTTACAATGTTAGTTACTATTTGTTTTTCATCTTTTTCAAAGTCAAATAAGTTAATTATTTCATCTTTTTTATTAGCTTTTGATTTGTTTTTTTGAACTAGACTATTAAGAATCTCTGTACTATTGTTTTTTAATTCAATATCGTATTTTTCTTTTAAAAATTCAAGAATATTATTTAAATATTTTTGAATTCCTTTTGTGTTTTCTGAAAAGTCTCCATCATATAAGAAGTTACCTCTATATTTAATTATATGATGAATTGCCAAATATACTAATCTAATATCTACTTTTTTATCTGTATTTACTAAATAATTTCTTAGATGATATATAGTTGGAAACTCTTTATAATATTTTTGATCTGTTATTTCTGTAGAAGAAAACAAATTATATTTCTTTCCTAATATTGACTCTGAGATTTGTTTATCATCAAAATCGAGAGATGACTCCCTCATCATTGGGAAAAAGTTTGGATATTCTTTTTCCATATCAGGAAGTAATAGGCTTTGTAAGATATTTATCCTTTCTCTTCTTCTAACAAGTCTTCTTTTACTAGCTCTAAAAGATCTTCTTGTCGCTGCTGTTTGTGCTTCATTAAATATTCTTGAGCCCCACATATTTTTTCCATTATATTTTAGTAAATTATTTTCATTATCTGTTACAGTCCAACCAACTGATCCTACTCCTATGTCTAATCCTACATTATAATCAATTTTTTTCTTCATTTATTTATCCTTTCTTTTTATTTTATTATGATTTAGTATTTTTATAAATAATAAGTTTATTTTCATTATTTTTCCATTTT
>CAZDPV010000038.1:0-14058 GCA_964507565.1 uncultured Clostridium sp. | reverse complement strand
TACTATATGAAATAAAAAAAGTCAACACATTTTTCAAAAAAAATTATAAAATTTTATTAGTTTTTTTTATTTGTAAAAATTAGCCAAAAAAGTATAAGATTTGATAAAATAATATTAGTATTTTCTATATCTTTTTAGTTAATTTTTAATGTGCATTTGATATTCTAATAGAATATTGGATCTAAATTTATTCCAATACTTGCACCTTTTCCAATATAAACATTGTTTATCTTATTTTTTAATAAATTTATAAAGGAAGTAACATCGTTTTTTTCATAATCATTTAGTATTACTGTTTGTCTATTTTCTAATCCGTGCAATGTTCCTATGTCGCTTGAAAATGATACTGTATCATTATATTCATATACAATATTTTTTATTCCGTTTGACATTTGTATTATTGCTTTGTTTTTAATATCGTTATTTTCAATACTGCCTGTTTGATTATATGTTATATCTATTGATTTGGTATCTCCTGATGTATCTTCTAATTTAACATAATATTTATCTTCATTTTTCTTTATTTGTAAGGAGATATTATTTATTTTTATTTTAGTTGATTCATTTTTATCATCTTTAATGTGTTCGATGCTTATACTATTTTCTCCACTTTTTATTTCTGTTTTAATGTTCTTTTGTCTATATTCATAAATTGTTATATATATTGCTTGTGCTTTTGCATCATTTTCCTTTAAATTTTTTATTTCTTTTTTTATTTCATCGTTTAAACTATTGATATTAGTATATTCTTCATTTAAGTTTAGCAATTTTGCCTTTGATGCAAGAAAATTCATTATGATACTGTCCTGCGATATTTTTTCTAATAAATTGATTTGCATATTATTGTTTGATTTTTCATCCAACGATAATGTGTATGCTGTTGTAGAGTAAAAATTATCATCTATTTTTATCTTTTTTCCATTTTCCTTAGAATATGCAGTATCTGGAGAAGAATCTTTTATTAAATTTACTATTTCTAAAATATGTTTTTTTTCTATCGTTGAAGTTTCAAAAACCTTATCTATATTTATATTTGTTATTTGGTTTGGCATATATTTTTCATTTATTCCTATACTTGTTGCTAGATTTTTTAAATTTTGATTTCTTATTGAAATGTATCCATTAGAAATTAGAGAACTATATATTCCCATTATATTTTTTTCTTTTGCAAATTCTACCTTTGCAAATTCCGAATTTGAATTATTTATTATTATTTCTGTATTATTCTTTTCATTTTTCTCATCATTTTTTTCAATTAAATTTAATTTTATTTTGTCTAATATACTGCTGTCTGCTATATTAGAGGATGATTGGATGGTTGCTGTACCTTTTCTAATATACGGACTTGATGTTTTTAAATTTTGATAACTTTTGAAGTCTTGCGTTTTTAGTATATCTAGTGAAGATGGTATATATTCAAAATATCTAAAAAACGCACTTCTTTTTGTTCTAAATATATCTGTTTTAAAGAATAATATTAAAACTACTATAAAGGCGATAAAAATTATTGACGTTAAAATTATCAATTTAGTTTTCGATTTGTACCTCATCTTATTTATTATTCCTTTCCAAATTTTAAAACTATATATTATATTTTTTTCTTTGATTCATTACTTCATACATAACAATCCCTGCTGAAACAGATGCATTTAGTGAATTTATTTTTCCGATCATAGGAATTTTTATTAGAAAGTCGCAGTTGTCCTTAACTAGCTTGCTCATTCCAAATCCTTCACTACCTATAACAATTCCAACTCCTGAGTCATATTTTTGTTCATTATAATATGTAGTTGCCTCCATATCTGTTCCATAAATCCAAATATCTTTTTCTTTTAGTTCTCTTATGGTTTCTGTTAAATTATTTACTCTGGCTATTTTCATATATTCAACAGCACCTGCTGAAGTTTTGCAAGCTGTACTATTCACGGCTACTGCCCTTCTTTTTGGAATAATAATTCCATGTACACCAGAGCATTCTGCAGTTCTTATAATTGATCCTAAATTATGAGTATCTTCAATTCCATCTAATATAATAATAAATGGCTTTTCGTTTTTTGATTTGGCATATTCTAATATTTCGTCTACTTCAGAGTATTCAAATGGTGGAATAATAGCGATTACCCCTTGGTGATTGTGTGTTTGTGACATTTGATCTAGCTTGTTTTTTTCAACTTCTGTAATAATTACTTTTCTTTCTTTTGCTAAGGCTATTATTTCTAATATTGAACCATGTTTTTCGCCTTTTTGAACTATTATTTTATTTATATCTTTTCCTGATTTTAATAGTTCCTTTACACTGTTTCTACCTTCGACTTGATCTAAATATTCTTCCATTCTATATCCTTTCGCATTTTCTTGTTATATAGTTATCCGCAATTTCTTCTAATTGCTCGATTTTTTCTCTATTAGTATTATTAGTAACTCTTTGAAATAATTCTTTTATGTAGTTTTTTTCTTTTAAAATTTTGAAGCTTTCTTGATAATATATATCGAATATCATTCCAATGCCTAAAATCCAGTCATCCATATCAGTTTTTATTTCTTTTCTATTAGTTTGTACATTATTTATAAAATCATTAAATATTGTATCAGATATTGCCTCATTAGTTATATCTTTTTGTTTGTATAGAGTTTCAAAGGTTTCATATCTGCATAGATTTAAAATATCTATTTTATCACTATCTCTTATTATTTTGCACTGTGTTAGCATATTTTCATCATTTAATTCTTCTATTTTATATTTATTATGATTACTTATTGCTGTAATTATTGTTAAATGAAATTTCTCATCAGGACAAAATTCATTTAACAGTTTATTTTCGTTTTCTGTTAGAATATCTATTCCCAATTTTGCATGGTCAATTGTTTGTCTGTCTATAAAGCTATCATATCTTTTTAGTTGTTCAAATCTTCCTATATCGTGTAATAATCCTATCAGTTCAGCTAATTTTATGTTTTCTTCATTTGAAAAAGCATAGCATTTTAATTCCTTATTTTGTGTATTATATAATGATGTTGCTAATTGTTTTGCAACTTCTACTACTCTATATGTATGTGCTATTTTTAGCGCAATTCTTGGATTCTGAGGATTATAATTACTTACATATTTTTTAAATACTAACTTTGCATTTTCTAAATCTATCATCTTTGCTCCATTTCTAATTAGTCATTCAGTTATCGTTTTATAGCATTCTTTTGCATCATTTTAATGTAGTTCTAGTTTTACTTTTATTTTTAATGTATTAAAGAGTGTTTCTATTTTTTATTTTCTGTATCCGCTTTCAAGACATTTAAAAATGCCTCTTGTGGTATTTCAACATTTCCGAATTCACGCATACGTTTTTTTCCGCGTTTTTGTTTTTCTAATAATTTTTTCTTTCTTGTAATATCTCCACCATAACATTTAGCTAAAACATCTTTTCTTAGTGCAGATATCGTTTCTCTTGCTATTACAGTTCCACCCGTTACAGCTTGGATAGGTATAGTAAATAATTGTCTTGGTATTTCTTCTTTTAGTCTTTCTACTAATGTTCTTCCTCTATTATACGCATTCCCTTTAAAAACTATAAATGATAGTGCATCAACTTGTTCATTGTTTACATATATATCTAGTTTTACCAATTCTGATTGTCTGTATTCCTTTAAATAGTAGTCTAATGATGCATAACCTTTTGTTTTTGATTTTAGTGTATCGAAAAAGTCGTAAATTATTTCATTTAATGGTAATTCGTATTTTAAGTTTACTCTAGTTGCATCTAGGTATTGCATATCAATATATATTCCACGTCTGTTTTGGCATAATTCCATTACATTTCCGACATAATCTTTTGGAACCATAATATTTGCTTCTACAAATGGTTCTTCCATGCTTCTAACCTTTGCACTTTCTGGCAAGTCTGATGGATTATATAATTCTTCGGTAGTTCCGTCTGTCTTATGTATTTTATAAATAACTGATGGGGCTGTTGTTATTAAACTTAAGTCAAATTCTCTGTCTAATCTTTCTTCAACAATTTCTAAATGAAGGAGTCCTAAAAATCCACATCTAAATCCTGATCCCAATGCTGTTGATGTTTCTGGTTCAAATTCTAATGATGCATCATTTAATTTTAACTTTTCTAATGCAATTTTTAAATTTTCATAATCTGCTCCATCCATTGGATATAATCCGCAGTACACCATTGGATTTACTTTTTTGTATCCTGGAAGAGGCTTTGTTGCTGGATTGTCATCATTTGTTATCGTGTCTCCCACCCTTATTTCTGATAAGCTTTTGATACTAGCTGATATATAGCCTACTTCTCCAGCGCATAATTCTTCTGATTCTTTATAGCTTCCTGGCTCAAAGTATCCGACTTCTGTTACTGTAAAGTGAGCTCCATTTGACATTAGTCTAATTTCATCCCCAATTTTTACAGTTCCCTGCTTTATTTTTACATAAGCCAGTGCTCCTTTATAGTCATTGTAGATTGAATCAAATATTAAAGCTTGTAGTGGTGCTTTTTCATCTCCTGATGGAGCTGGTATTTCTGCTACAATTCTTTCTAGCACTTCTTCTACATTTAGTCCTGTTTTTGCTGATATGCATGGACTATTTTCTGCTGGAAGTCCTATTATATCTTCTATTTCTTTTTTTACTTCTTCAGGTCTAGCACTTGGCAAATCTATTTTATTTATTACTGGAACAACTTCTAAGTTATTGTCTAAAGCCAGATAAACATTAGCAAGGGTTTGTGCCTCAACGCCTTGAGTTGCATCAACAACTAATACTGCACCTTCACATGCAGCTAAGCTTCTTGATACTTCATAATTAAAGTCTACATGACCCGGGGTATCAATTAAATTAAGTTCATATACTTTTCCATCCCTTGCCTTGTAATTCATTTTAACTGCTTGAGATTTTATTGTTATTCCTCTTTCTTTTTCTATATCCATATTGTCTAGAACTTGAGATGTCATCTCCCTCTTAGGAAGCGCTCCCGTTAGTTCTATTAGTCTATCTGCTAATGTAGATTTTCCATGGTCTATGTGTGCAATTATGCTGAAATTTCTGATTAGTGCTTTGTCTTTCATACTAGTCCTTTCATTAATCTTCTTTGCTAGCTTTAGCAAATTTTTTGAGAGTTTGATAAACTAAATAGTTTACCGTTCCTGGAATTTCCTTGTTTCCTGCTGGAACTCCTGTTAATATTTCAATTCCTTCATCTATTGTTGATACTTGGTAGATATGAAATTTTCCTTCTTTAACAGCTTCAACAACTTCATCGTTTAAGTTTAAGTTTTGTACATTTCTTGCTGGAATCATTACACCTTGTTCTCCTGTAAGTCCACGTATTTTGCATATTTCAAAAAATCCTTCTATTTTTTCGTTTACTCCACCTATAGCTTGAATTTCTCCTTTTTGGTTTACAGATCCTGTTACCGCTATTGACTGATTTATTGGTATCTCAGCTAAACTTGAAAGCAATGCATATAGTTCTGTACTTGATGCACTATCTCCATCTATTCCATTATATAGTTGTTCAAAACATATACTAGCAGTTAATGATAATGGCATATCTTTAGCAAATTTTTCACCTAAATATCCGTTTAAAATAAATATTCCTTTAGAATGTGATGATCCAGATAATTCTACTTCACGCTCAATGTTTATTATTCCTCTTTTTCCTGTGTATGTGTTTGCAGTTATTCTTACTGGCTTTCCAAATGTATAGTCAGCCATAGACATAACAGTTAGTCCATTTATTTGTCCTATTTTACTTCCTTGGGTGTCTATTAGTAAGACTCTATCTTTTATCATCTCTGTATATTTTTCATCATATTTTTTTATTCTGTTTATTCTTTCTTTAAGGGCTTTTTCTATATATGAAGATGTTACCACCTTTACTTTATCTAGTCTTGCCCATGTTGCAGATTCAACTATGACTTGTGATAGTTCTCCAAATTGAGTTGATAGTTTTTCTTGGTTTTCAGATAATCTACAAGAATATTCTGCAAGTCTTGCTACTGCTGTTTTATCTAAATGAGGTAGCTCTTCATCATTGCAAAATCCATGAACAAATCCTGCTAAATCGCTTAGGTTTCGTTCATCTAGTGGTGCTGAATCTTCAAACTCTACTTTAATTTTAAATAGTTTTCTAAATTCTTCATCTACTGACAATAGTGTTTGATAAACATTTTCATTTCCTATTAAAATTACTTTTAAGTCCAATGGTATAGGTTCTGGTTTTAAAGATATTAGCACCATTGATGATTTTTGTTCTATTGAATTATCTATCCCTATCTCTTTGTTTCTTAATATTTTTTTCAAATATTCATAGCAAGCTGGGTTTGATAATAAGTCATTTGCCTGAAAAATTATATATCCACCGTTTGCCCTTTGTAATAAGCCTGGTCTTAACATTGTATAATCTGTTTTTAGCATTCCATAGTAGTTTTCATATTCTAGTCTTCCAAATAAATTATTGAAAGAATAGTTTGAATCCATTATAACAGGAGCGCCTTCTTCGTTGCTATTGTCAATAAATAGATTTACTCTGTAGTTTTCCCAAGGTTTAGTTTCTGGCATTTTGGGCTGTGCACCTGTTTCTTGTTTTTTGTCTTCTTCTAAGAACTTAGATATGTTTTTTAAAATATCTTTTTTTACACCATCTAAAAAGTTAGTTATTTTCTTATTTCTTTTGAAATTAGATTTAACATAAGAAATGTGTCCCTCTATTGTTAATAATGCTATATTGGATTGCCATTCCGAAACTTTTTTTTCTGATTGACTGTCTAATTCCTTTATTTCAGAGATTACTTGGATTATTTGCTCTTGTACAATTGTTGATTTATCTTCGTATTCCTTTTTTATATTTTCATCTAATTTATCAAAGTCTTCTTCTTTTATTACTTTTCCATCAACTATTGGCATCATATAGATTCCATTATCTGCACTTTTAACTTGAAAACCATATTTGGCAGATTTTTTGTTTAAATCATCTAATAACCTTGTTCTTTTTTCTTGAAAGCTCTGCGTTATTACATTTTTTTCTTTTTCAAAGTCTTCATTTTTAAATGTACTACTTATATCTGTTCTTATTTCTTTAATAAACTTATCCATTAAGTCTTTAAACTTATTTCCATCGCCATGTTGTAAGCTTACAGCTACCGGCTCATTCGGATTTTCAAAATTATAAATATAGCACCAATCTAGTGGCGTCTTTTTGTTTTTAGATATTTTGTCTAGATAGTTTTTTGTATATGTTGTTTTTCCTGAACCTGTTGGTCCTTCTAAATATACATTATATCCTTTAGTATCCACAGTTAGTCCAAATTCTAGTGAGCGAATCCCTCTTTCTTGTCCAATTCCCTTATAGTTACTTTTAAGTTCTGCTGTGGTTTCAAACTTAAATATTTCTGGATTGCATCTGTACTTTAGTTTCTTATAAGATACCTCGTTTACTTTTTTCATTTTATCCTCCTAGTTTTTTTATTTTATTAACATATAATTTTTTATAGTGTCATAAGTATTGCATTTTCTGTATTGTTATAGTATTTCTTTCTAAGTCCTACTTTAGCAAATCCAAATTTTTTGTATAAGTTCATTGCTTTATTATTATGCTCATTAACTTCCAGATTTATTTTTTCTACTTCATTGTTTCTAATAATAAAACTCAATAAATTTGATGCGATTCCACTTTCTCTTTTATCTTTTCTAGTAACAATATTCATTATTTCCATCTCATCTAAAACTGTTCTAGTAGCTATAAACCCAACTATTTCTTCATTTTGCTTAGCTACTATATAATTTGAATTCAAGTAATCTTCTTTAAGAGTTTTATAGTCCCAAATGTTTGGAAATTGCTCGTAATTCAAGCTTAGATTTTCTAAGTCCGTTTGTGACATTGATAACATATATAATTTTGAATCAGCTGATATATCTTTTTGCCTTTCTGCTTGTGGTTTTCTTAAATACATTGGTGAAATCGTTTCTGAATTTCCAAAAAATTCTTGGTTATATTTATCAAATCCAGCAATTCCTATAGCTTCTGCTCTAGTTATATCATCTTGATTTTTTATATATATATGTTCTTCTGTGTCTTTTCCCTCTGCCATCTCTTTTGATTTCTTGGCCATAATGAATGGCTCTAGTTTTTCTAATGTTACATCTCCTGTTATAAGTAATGGTTCATTAAAATTAAGATACTCAATAATTTCTGTTATATTTAGTACATCTGGATTTTTGTATATTGATATTTTTCCGTCTTTCATTCTGTAAACAGCAAAATATACATTTTCATTTCTAGCATCTATCATTGATAGTATCTTACAGTTTTTTTTGAAATCTTTGCCTATTATGGCTTGATATGCCATAGCTTCTAGTGAATTAACTCCTATAATAGGGATATTTGTTGCGTCTGAAAATGCTTTAACAGTTGCAATTCCTATTCTTATTCCTGTAAAAGAACCGTGGTCCTATTCCACAGGCAAATGCATTCATATCCGTTAGCTCTAAATTACAGGTTTCTAAAATTTCTTTTATCATAGGCATTAGTGTTTGTGAATGCTCTTTTTCACTTTTATTATGCATTTGCCTTATTATTTTTTTATCTTCAATTATTGCTACTGAGCATATATCTGATGATGTATCTATTGATAATATCTTCATTTTAATATTTTCCTCTTAATTTTTTATATTTTGATATATTGAAATTTAAAGTTATTTGTAAATTACTTATATTTACTCCATAAATTTAGTAAAGTCTACATTATTATATTTTTCTCCAAATGTTTCTATTTTTAGTTTTCTTACATCTTCATTATTTTCATCTTTTTCAAAAGAAATTTTTATATAATCATTAGGAAGTATATCTTCAATTAGCTCTCCCCATTCAAATATGCAAATTCCCTTTGAAAAATATTCTTCTCCACCAATGTTTTCAAATTCATATATATCAGACAACCTATATAGATCAAAATGAAAAATATTTATTTTATCATTTCTATATTCATTTACTATTGTAAATGTTGGACTGGAAATTTCATTTTCCAACCCAAAATGTGTTAGTATTCCTTCAGTAAATTTCGTTTTTCCAGCACCCAGTTCTCCGGATAAAACAATAACATCCCCATTTTGTAGTATTGATGCTAAATTACTTGCAAATTCCTTAGTTTGAAATTCATCTTTTAAAAATATCTCTTGCACTGTTTCCTCCTTCAAATTTTTGACTACTTCTTATACAATTTTATTTATATTCTGTCATGATTATATTATATTTGACATTATTATTCAATGATTTTAAAATTATTTTCGCAATTCAGCATTAAATTTTTTTTCTAGATTTTCTGTTATCTTATTCATAACTAGAACGATGTCCTCATCAGTAAGAGTTCTTTCATTTGAACCTAAATATATTGAAAAAGCTAGGCTTTTTTTGCCTTCTGGCACACCTTTTCCTTCATATAAGTCGAAAACTTCACTATTTTGCATTAAATGTCCACCACTGCTTTTAATTATTTTTTGAATTTCCTGTGCTGAAATAGTTTTGTCTACTACTATTGCTAAATCCTTTTTTACTGTTTGAAATTTTGAAAGTTCTTTAAATTTCATTTTTCCTACTTTTTTATCAAGTAATTTATCTAGGTTTATCTCCATTACATATACTTCATCTTTGCAAACTTCTGGTGATATTCTTCCTATTGTTCCAACATTTGCATTGTTTACAGATATTATAGCTGACTTTCCAGGATGCATATCTTCTGGAATTTGTTCATTTGAAATAAAACTGTATCTTCCATTATATCCTAAGTAATCAAGTACTTCCTCTGCTACTCCCTTTACTATATAAAAATCAACTGACTTTTTTTCTAACCCCAAAATGTATGTTCCTGACATTAAACATGCTACTTTATTTTCTTCTATATATATTATTCCATTATCATTTTCTTCTTGATAGAATGTCTTTGCCAGTTCAAAAAGGTTTACATCTTGTATGCTTCTTGCCTTGTTATAATTATAAATTTTGTATAAAGATGTTATTATACTTTGTCTTAATGTACTTCTTTCTTCCGTTAATGGTGCTAGTATTTTTATTGATTCTTTTTCCTTATTGGTAAACATTTTTGAATCGCCTTCATTTACTAGTACATACGATAAGGTTTCGCTTAATCCTAAATTTATTATCCTATTTCTTATTTCACGGAATGTATTATTGTATGTTCCTTTTTTTACTGGCAATGTCATGCTCTTTCCTTCAATATTATCTACTCCATAAATTCTTCCAACTTCTTCTATTAAGTCCTCTTTTATTGATATATCCAGCCTTCTGGATGGAACAATAACTTTTATCTCATCTTTTCCTTCTTCAGTTTCATATTTAAAATCTAGTTTTCTGAAAACATTCAAAATATCTTTTTTGCTTATTATTGTTCCTAAAATATTGTTTATATTTGTTACTGTTATTTCTATTGTTTTATCTTCTTTATTTGTTTTATCATACTGTGCCATCCCTTTTATAACATTTCCTTGAGCATACTTTTCTAATAAATTACATGCTCTTTTTATTGCCATATATGTTCTTTTAGGATCTAATCCTTTTTCAAATCTATTACTTGCCTCGCTTCTTAGTATTTTATTTGAAGTCCTTCTAACTTTTACACTATCAAATATCGCAGATTCTATTATGACATTTTGGGTGTTTTGAGTTATTTCTGTCTCTAATCCTCCCATAACACCTGCAAGTCCAATAGCTTCTTTTCCGTTAGATATTACTATGTCTTCTTTTGTTAATGTTCTTTTAATTGAATCAAGTGTTGTTAAATTTTCGCCTTCATTTGCCATTCTAACTTCTAGTACGTTTCCTAATTTGTCAGCATCATAAAAATGCAAAGGTTGCCCAGTTTCTAACATTACATAATTGCTTATGTCTACTACGTTATTTATTGGTCTAATACCCGAGGCCATTAGCTTTTCTTTTATTTCAGGAGTGCTTTCTCCTATCTTTATATTCATTACCTTTTTAGCTAAAAACAATGAGCAGTTATCTGTGTTAACTTTTACGTTAAAATTTAAGTCATCTTCTTTTCCATCTATTTTTTCTGAAACTTCATTATAGCTTAAATCTATGTCCTTAACTTTCTTATCATATATTGCACCAATTTCGTATGCCATTCCTAAAATACTTAGCAAGTCACCTCGATTTGCTGTTAATTCAAAGTCTATAACATTATCATCTAAACCCATGTATTTTATTGGATCTTCTCCTATTTTAGCATCTTCTGGAAGTTCATGTATTCCAGATTTGTCCTCGTCTTTTAAAAATTTATTTTCTATTCCTAGCTCTGCAATTGAACAAAGCATTCCATTTGATTCAACATTACGAATTACTGATTTTTTTATTTCTCCTCCTGGAAGTTTTGTGCCATTTAGTGCGACTATAACTTTTAATCCTTTTCTAACGTTTGGTGCTCCACAAACTATTTGAAGTATCTCGCTTCCTATATCAACTTTGCATACATGTAAATGTGTTGAGTCAGGATGAGCTTCACATTCTTCAACTTTTCCTATAACAAGTTTAGTTGCATTTATTAGTTTTTGTGCTGAATCATATTCATTTCCTACTTTAGTCATGGCTTCAGCAAGTTCATGAACGTCTATATTTTTATCTAAATCTAAATAATCTCTTAAAAAATTTGTACTTAATAACATACTTTTTCCTTTCTTTTTTTAATTTATTTTCTTGATTTTTGTATTATTATTTTTTATTATTTAATATTTTTATTATATTTTTTCATTTTCTTTTTATTAAAAATTAGTTATCTTTTCTATCAAATTGTGTTAAAAATCTAACATCATTTTCATAAAGTAAACGTATATCAGTTATTCCATATTTAAACATTGCAAGTCTGTCTAATCCTGTTCCAAATGCAAACCCACTATACTTTGTTGGGTCATATCCATTCATTTTCAAAACATTTGGGTGAACAATTCCTGAGCCTAATAATTCAATCCAACCTGTTTGTTTACACAAATTACACCCTTTTCCTCCACATTTAAAGCAACTTACATCTACTTCATATGATGGTTCTGTAAATGGAAAATAGCTTGGTCTAAAGCTTAATTTAGTATCTTCTCCTAATATGTGCTTCATAAATATTTCAAGTGTTCCTTTTAAATCTGCAAAAGAAATTCCCTCATCAATTACTAAACCTTCTACTTGATTAAACTGGTGTGAATGAGTTGCATCGTCTTCTCTTCTATAAGTCTTACCTGGAACAATTATTCTTAAAGGTTTTTTTTGTGTATTTGCCATCATTGCCCTTGCCTGAACGGCTGAAGTTTGCGTTCTTAGTAAGTATTCTGGTGAAATATAGAAACTATCTTGCATATCTCTTGCTGGATGTCCTTTTGGTAAGTTTAATCTTTCAAAACAGTATTCATCTGTTTCAAGTTCAGGACCTGCTACTACATCATATCCCATTGATACAAATAAGTCTTCTATTTCTTCTATTATTCTTGTTAATGGATGTTTACTTCCACGTCTAATTTTAGTTGAAGGAAGTGTTACATCTATTCTTTCCGATTCTAATTTTTCTTTTAGTTCTTGTTTTCTTAGTATGTCCTCTTTTTGAGATATTTCCTTTTCAAGTGATTCTTTGGCAATATTAACGAGGCTTCCAAGTTTAGGTCTTTCTTCAGGAGATAATATTCCCATCATTTTTAGTATTGCTGTTAATTCTCCTTTTTTTCCTAAATATCTTATTCTAGCATCTTCTAGCTTTTGTAAATTATATGCTTCCTCTATTTCTTTTAAAGCATTCATTTTAATTTCTTCAATCTTATCTTCCATCTTTATTACCTCTTTCTATATTAAAAATTTTTATGCTAAAAAGCAATCTACTCCTATATTATATATAGGGAGATTGCTTCTGTTCTCTGTACCACCTAATTTTATTAACTTTATTAGTTAACCTCATTATTGCTATAACGTAACAACCGTTCTTTTCTACTATTGCATTTATAATTTATCATTATTTTTACTTCAAAAGGACTCCTAAAAAGTGAAATTTCAGTATATTGGATATAGCGTTTCTCAGCTTCCCGCCTCTCTAATATATCTTGTAATATACCTACTTTGCTTTTTAATTGGATTTTATTATACTAATATAGTAACATAATTTACAATAATATGCAATAGTTTTCTTTTGTTTATTTTTTCTAGTGTTTCTTTTCTTCACTTTCTTTCTTTATTTTTTCTATATTTGAATCTTTGGTGTATACGTTTTCATTATTCAAACTCCAGTTATATAAATCTAATTCTTCTTTTCTTAAGTTTATAATAAATTGTTTTGTATCTTCTGATACAATTTCTTCTAGTTCCATTTTATACCTCCTATTATATCTTTTAAATGATTTTTCGTCAAGTGTTTCTTGTAAATTTTCTTTGTTAAGTCCTTTTTTATAGCCTTTAAATATAAGCTATATTAAAAGTACAAATTGAAAATATTATTCTTTTATCTGTTTTTTAATTTAAAGTTTAATTTGGAATTTCATTAGATTGAAAATATTATTTGTAGAAAAACAATGCTTTAGAAAGTTCATAGAAATTAATTGTTATTAAAAATATTTTAGAATACTATTTTGGTATGCTATTTGTTGGATACTATTTTTGCATGCTATTCTAATCAAGACATCTCTATCAGAAAATCCATAAAGTCTTCACATTATATTAAAACAAGTATTTGAGATTTTTTTGTCTTTTTATAATATACTGTAATCTAAAAGTTTAATTGGTAATATTATACATTGGTCTTATACCATAAGTCAAGAAAAATCGTTCGTCAAATTCTTATATAATTCGACAAACGACCTTCTCGTTATTTATTTTTTACATATTATTTCTTTAATTTCTTCGATACTTAATTGTACAATCTCTGAAATTTCTTTTTCACTCATACCTTTTTCTAACATTGACTTTATTATATTTTCTTGAGCTTGTTTCTTTCCTTTTTCTAATCCTATGCTTTCTCCTTTTGCCTGTCCTTGAAGATAACCTGCTTTTTTTATTAGTTGTTCAT
>CAZDPV010000037.1:0-14187 GCA_964507565.1 uncultured Clostridium sp. | reverse complement strand
ACTCCAAAATCAATTTGCAGAGATAGTAAAACAAATCAATAAACAGAAATTTGAAGATATGATTACAATATTAAAAGAAATAATATAAAGGGGATAAATACAATGTCAAATTTTGATTTTATATTAAAAAATAATAATTTTAAAACATTTGCAGAAGCTTCCGAAGAAGCCGAAAAAAGTATTGCTGTAACTAATGTTTCTTGTACTATAATGTGTAGGAGAGCATTGGAATTAGCAGTTAAATGGTTATATGCAAATGACCAAGAATTAACAATGCCATATCAGAACAATTTATCCTCTTTGGTATATGACATTAACTTTAAAAATATGGTAGACGAAAATGTATTTAATGAAATTACATATATAATAAAAAAAGGTAATTTTTCAGTACATAGCAACAAAAAAGTATCAAGAGATGAAGCCGTTTTATGTCTTAAATATTTATTTGACTTTATGAGTTGGATTTCATATTGTTATGATTCTAATTATGAAGAACCTAAATTTAATGAAGATAAGCTACCAAGTTTAAGCAATGAAAATTTGAAAAGAGAGCAAAGAGAAGAATTAGAAGAAAAGTTATTTGAAAAAGATCAGATCCTTGAAAAAACTTTAAGAGAAAATGAAGAATTAAGAAAAAGAATGACTGACGAAAGAACAATTAAGAAAAATGCAAATAACTTTAAAATAGATAATATAAGTGAATTTGAAACAAGAAAAAGACTTATAGACTTAGATCTAGAAATTGCAGGATGGGAATTTGGAAAGGATATTACAACAGAATTAGAAGTTAAAAATATGACACCGACACAAGAAAAGGGATATGCTGATTATGTTCTATTTGGAGATGACGGAAAACCTTTAGCTGTTGTTGAAGCTAAAAGAGCGAGTATTGATCCTAAGTATGGCAAGCAACAAGCTAAGTTATATGCAAATTGTCTTGAAAATGAATATGCCCAAAGACCAATTATATTTTATACAAATGGAAAAGAAATATTTATGTGGGATGATATAAATTATCCTGAAAGGAAAGTGGCAGGTTTTTATACAAAGAAAGAATTACAACTTTTAGTAAATAGAAGAACAACAAAAGAAAATCTTGAGCATATATTTGTTGATGATAAAATAACAAATAGACCGTATCAATTAGAGGCTATAAAAAAAGTTTGTGAGGCTTTTGAAGATAAACATAGAAAAGCATTGTTAGTTATGGCTACTGGTACAGGAAAGACAAGAACAGCGATATCTATTGTAGATGTGCTAACAGGAAAGAACTGGGCTCAAAATGTTTTGTTTTTAGCTGATAGAACAGAACTTGTAAAACAAGCCGAAAAGAACTTTAAAAAATTGCTTCCGGATATGTCTTGTTGTAATTTGTTATCAAGTAAGGAGAATCCAGAAGAAAGTAGAATGGTATTTTCTACTTATCAGACAATGATAAATTGTATAGATAAAATGAACGGAAAAGATGGAAATAAATTATTTACACCTGGACACTTTGATTTAATTATTATAGATGAAGCTCATAGAAGTATATATAAGAAATATCAAGCAATATTTGAATATTTTGACGGACTTTTAGTTGGATTAACAGCAACGCCAAGAAATGATGTTGATAAAAATACATATAAATTTTTTGAACTAGAAAACAATGTACCAACTTTTGTTTATGAATATGATGAAGCAGTAAATGAGGGCTATTTGGCTAATTATCACAAAATTAGTACAAGTACAGAGTTCTTAGATAGAGGTATAAAATATAATGAATTAAAAGATGAAGATAAAGAAGAATATGAGAATTTATTTGAAGATGCAGAAAATATACCTGATGAAATAAATGCAAGTGCAATAAATTCGTGGTTATTTAATAGAGATACAATTAAACTTATACTTGAAACAGTAATGGAAAGAGGATTAAAAGTAGAAGGCGGAGATAAATTAGGAAAAACTATTATATTTGCTAGAAATCATAGACATGCAATAGAAATCGAAAAAGTATTTAACTCACTGTATCCAAGATATAATGGAGAATTTGCAAGAGTGATAGATAACCAAGTTAACTTTGTATCAACAGTTATTGAACAATTTGAAGTACCTGAAAAAATGCCACAAATTGCTATTTCAGTTGATATGCTAGATACAGGAATAGATGTACCTGAAGTTTTAAATTTAGTATTTTTCAAACCTGTTAAGTCAAAAATAAAGTTTTGGCAAATGATTGGTAGAGGTACAAGACTTTGTAAGGATTTATTTGGAAAAGGAATGGACAAAGCATATTTTTATATATTTGATTGTTGCAAAAACTTTGAATTTTTTGAGGAAAATGCAAGAGGAATCGAAACAAGTAATGCAGAGTCTTTAACAGAAAAAATATTTAATTTAAAATTAGATTTAATTGTTGAGCTGGAAAATATGGAATATCAATCTCAAAAGGAATATGTTGATTTTAGAGAACAATTAATAGAAGATTTTAATACAGCAATAAAAAAACTAAATAGAGATAGCTTTATTGTTAAAGGAAAAATATTATACGTAGATAAATTTGAGAAAAAAGATAGCTGGGAACATATAAATAATATAGATTATGTTGAAATAAAAGATTATTTAATCCCAATATTATCATTGAGTGATGATGATGAATGTGCAAAAAGATTTGACAATTTACTATATGGTGTACAAGTTAGAAGAATTAAAGGAATGAATTATACTAAACAAGTTTCTTTAATAATAAATCTAACTGAAGATTTGAAAAAGTTAGGTACTATTCCACAAATTAATGAAAAAAGAGAATTGATTTTTAAGGCTTCTGATGAAGAATATTGGACAAGAGCTAATTTCTTTGATATAGAAAATATTAGAATAGAATTAAGAGAACTAATTAAGTTTATAGATACTCCACCTACTTATTTTTGGTATCCTGATATACCTGATACATTACTATTAGGGGATAATGATGAAGAATATAAATTAGATACTTTAAATGATTATTCTGACTATAAAAAGAAAGTTAAAAAGTTTTTAACAGGTAATATGGATAATATGATAATTTATAAAATTAAACATAATCAAAAACTAAATGATATGGAGAAGAAAGATTTGGAAAGAATTATGTTTGAGGATTTAGGTAATAATAAAGAATTTGTTGAAACATTTGGAAATAAAAATGTAATTGAAGTTGTAAGAAATATTGTAGGGCTAGACACAGAAACAACAAATAAAATATTTTCTAAATATATAAATGATAATAGATTAAATAGTAAACAAATACAATTTGTTAAATTACTTATTGATTATGTAGTAAAAAATGGAACTATAAGTTTGGAAGTTTTAACAGAAGATCCTTTTAGTTCTTTAGGAGCTGTTTCAGATGTATTTGAAGATAATATAAATACATTTAAACAAATTAAAGAAGATATAGATGAAATTAATAAAAATGCGGAAAAATATGCTTAGTATTATATCTTTATATAAAAAACAATGAAAATAAATACTTAAACGACAAGTTTTGACAGACTATGACAAACTGATTATGATAAAATGTCAAGGGCTGTCGAAAAAAGATAAAACCACACAAGACTAATGTGCGAAACTTAGCATAGTAAAATGAAAGGATTTTTAAAAATAATTAATTAAATATAAATATATACATTTAGCCTACTTATACATTAAATAGTATAAGTTAGGCTTTTTTAATACTCAAATCAACACAAGCAAAAACTTTTTTGCATTACCCCTTCAAAAAAGGAAGGAGTTGTTGTTGATGTTGAGTGAAAATGAAATAGTAGAAATTAGAAAAATATTTTCAAAATTTGTAGTTAAACTAATAAAAGATTCAAGTATTGACTTCAAAAGAAAAATGTTCTCTGTTGAAAATAAAGAAATAAATATTGATAATTATGATGAAACATCATTGTTCCAAATTGAATGGAATGATGATGTTTTTTCTATGGAAAAAATAAAAGCAGAGAATATTGAAAATGTATTTGATAAAGATTCTGCTTATTATTCAATAGTAAAAAAATTATCTAAATTACAAAAGGAAATTTTTTATAAAGAAGCATTTGAAGACAAGAAAATAAATGAAATTGCAAGAGAATTAAATACTTCAGAAAATACAATTAGTTCTATAAAAAGTCAAATAAAAAAGAAATTCAAAAATCTAGGAGGACAAGATTATGAATAACATAGATTTTATTCAAAACTTAAATAAATGTTTTGAAGGAAATTTAGATGCTACATATGCTCTTATAAAACAATATGAAGGAGTAATAGATAAATATTCAAGAATTAATGGTGTAGTAAATGAAGATTTAAAAAGTGAAATAATTATATATTTATTAAGGAAAACAAAGAATTTTGAGAAAATATTAAAAAAATTAAATTTTATTTAAAAATTCATTAAGATTTTAAAAAATAAAAACGGTTATAGATGTAAAGAGTTGTGAAATTCTTTTCAAGTTTGCACATTGAAAAGTTAATAGCACTAGTTACAAGACTATATAATGATACTTCGGCTTGGCTTAATATGATGTTGAGGAGTCGCTCGGTTGTTAACGGAGAGGGATGCATAAACCCTATGTAAGAAATTCAAATCTTACTTGTAACTATATAAAAATATAATTATAAGGAGAGATTTAAAATGATATTTAGAAAAGATTTATTTAGATATGAAGAAAAATACAATATAAATGAAGCAATAGGATATATATTATTAGCTTTTGATAATTTAAAGATATCAGATGTAATAAATAAAAAATTGAACAGGGAAATTATAAAAAATCTTATATATGTAATTCAAAAATACAAAAAAGGATATGCAAAATGTAGATTTTATAATTATAAAGAAGAAAAAATAAAATTAGCAGAACTCACATTAGAAGAAATGATGTGTTATTTACTAATAACAATAGAAAGATTAACATTAGAAAAAGCAGAATTTATTGAGGAAAATATAATTAATGCACTAATAAAAACTTTAAATGCTTATTCTCCTGAAGGAGCTGTAAAAAGGGCTGATATTATTTTAGATAAAATTATCAATAGTTAGAATTATTAAAATAATTGGCTCATAAAATCAAATAGGAGGATTGAGGCAATGGAGCAAATAAGAGAAAAATGGGGAATAGATGTGGAATGCGAATTCGATAATGATACAAAAGCAAAAGATATTAATGAAGTTTTTATAGAAGCATTTAAAGCATTTGTAAAATCAGAAATAAATACATAAATAATTCATTTAGGTTTTGAGTTAATAAAGTTAATTGATATAATATGTATATTAATTGTATTTTATTGTTAAAAGTAATTTGGATGGATTAGGAAGGGAAGTGAAACTATTTGTGTATATAAATATAAATAATCCAACAGATTATAAAGTAGCAGGTTATGTAAGATTATCAAAAGAAGATGATGACAGAAAACTGGAAAGTGAAAGTGTAACTAATCAAAGAGCATTAATAAAAACATTTTTAAAAGAAAATAAATTAAATCTAATTGATTTTTATGTTGATGATGGCGTAAGCGGAACGACCTTTGACAGACCAAATTTTAACAGATTAGTAGAAGATATTAATAATAAAAAAATCAATATGGTAATAACAAAAGATTTATCAAGACTTGGAAGAGATTATATTCAAACAGGATTTTACTTAGAAAAATTTTTCCCTGAGAATAAAGTAAGGTATATATCAATATTAGATGGTGTAGATACAGGGGTAGAAAGCTCAGCAAATGATATAACACCATTTAAAGCAATAATGAATGATATGTATGCAAAAGATATATCAAAGAAAATTACAAGTGTAAAAAGAGATAAACAAAGGAAAGGACTTTTTATTGGAGGAAAAGCTTGCTATGGATATAAACTTGATCCCAATGTAAAAAACAAAATAATAATAGACGAAGTGGTTGCACCAAATGTAAAAAGAGCATTTAATATGGCATTGGAAGGATATTCAGGAAGATTGATAGCAAAAACATTTACAGATGAAGGAATACCAACTCCTGCACATTATGCGAATTTGAATATAAGAGGTGGAAAACCTACAACACATTTTTGGAAAACAGAATTTATAAAAGAAATGCTTAGAAATGAAACATACATAGGAAATATGGTTCAAGGTAGAAAAAGAAAGATAAGTTACAAATCCAAAAAAGAAATGAAAATGCCTAAGAATCAATGGGTAGTTGTTGAAAATACACACGAGCCAATTATTGATAAAGAAGTTTTTGATAAAGTTCAACTTATATTAGATAAACAGAAACCAATAAGAGAAAAAAGAAATGATTACTTTCTAAAAGGATTGGTATATTGCCACGAATGTGGATATTTATTAGGAATAGACAGAAGAAATTTAGCAATTGATGGAGAAGTATTTTATTTTAGATGCAGAACACATATACGAGATACACAGCATAGTAAATGTTACAGCCATTCAATGAGAGAAGATAAGTTGACTAATATAGTAATGGATGTTGTAAAGGTTGTATGCAAAAAATATTTTGATAAAGAAAAGGTTATAGATATCTATCAAAAAGAAAAAATCAGAAAAGAAGAAAGAAAAAGTGATTCAGAAAAACTTGAGGAAATAAATGCAAAACTAAATAAGTTGGATCTAGCTTTAGATAGAATTTATAATGATAGATTAAGTGGATTTTTACAAGAAAAAGACTTTGAAAGAATGTATACAGAAAAAAGAGAAGAAAGAAATAGAATAGAAAAAGAAGTAAATATTCTAAAAAGTAGGATTGAAGAAAGTAGTTCAAAGAAGGATTCGAAAGATGAAGAACTAAATAAGTTGCTAAGAAAGTTTTTAAATACAAAAAAACCAAATAGAGCACTTGTTTTTAGTTTAATAGATAAAATAGAACTTACAAAAGATTCTAAAATAATTGTTAAGTTTAAATTTAAAAAAATGAATGACTTAACATAATTTTTAAGTGTATTAGCAAGTGCGATATGTATCAAGAATTGAAACAAAGGCGATTGGGAAGCTAGCAAAGGAATTTAAGGACTAAGCAACTTAAAGAAGTGGATAGTTATAAACTTGACCAAAATTATAAAGAAACTAGAAAAGATTTATAATAAAAAAATAAAAAAAGAATTGAAAAATATCCATTTTTGTAGTATTATGATAATAAGACAAACTTAAAAAAGAATATACAATTAAGTATTCTAAAAAACCTTTATTATAGATGTGAAAATACTGTTCATAGATTTAACCTATTATGATGGAGGCGATAATTGTGGATATTATCTATTCTCGAGAATTGCATAATTTATTAAATGATATGCAAAAATTTGCAGAAGAAAATAAAATCAGAGAGCTAAATACAATAATCTTACTTTATGCGCTAATGGTAGATCCTAAATTTGCAAAGGCTGTCTTAATGTCTACCAAAGTTAATCTTTCAGATGTTGAAGACACAATTCTAGATTTAGCAGAAACATGGTACCAAGGTGATGAAAACAAAGAAAATGTAGGTAAGAACTGTATTTTCTATAACAAAAAAAGTGCCAGTATTCCATTAACGGTTGATGTTTCAGATGATTTAAAACATATTTTGAATGGTGCAGGTATAATTGCCATAGTAGATGGTAAAAATGAAGTAGATATTGATGATGTTGTTGAATCCATGATAATAAATGAAAATTCAAACATACAATATTTCTTCAAAAATTCAGAAATGCAAGAAGAAACATTCCAGAAAAATTACAAGTCACTGATTTTAAAAGACGAAAGGTGGGTTACAGACTCTGAATATACTCTTATAATTGCATTACCACAGTATTAAAAAATGAAATTTTAGGAATTTATTATATTCACAAAATAAGGTGCCATGAATATTCGTGGCACTTTCAATAATTTTAAATTAGGAGTAATCACAAATGGATGATAATAAAAAAGAGAATATATTTTTAATTTATGTAAAACTAAAGAAGGTAGAGAAGTTTTAACAGAAAAATTAGTCGCTTTACTATCAAGCAAAGATGTATATACAATGAATCTTAGTAGCGAAATTACGAAGGCTCTAATGAAGATTAGAGGAACTGACGAAAATGGAAATAGTCGTTATGTTATTGAAGTTCAAAATGAGTGCAATACAAAAGATGTAACGGAAGAAGATGCGCAAAAGCTAAAAAGAAAATTGGAATCAGTTGGTATAAAGTGCCGTGATATGTCAAAAGAAAATATAGGAAGAACTATTATTCCAAATAATAGGACACTACCAATAGGAACAATTGATAATCCTGAAATAAATGGAAGTTATAATGTAGGAATAGATGAAAGAAAAATAGAACCAGGAGAGGTTGTAATAACAGATGCAGACTGCATTTACTATGAAGGTAAAGAAAGCAAAAAAAATACGCAATTAGAAAATGAAGAAAGATAATAATTAACTAATAAAATAATAATGATCTTCAAGGTTAGTATGAACTTTTTGTAGGAAGTGTAAAATATTTGTAGGCGAAATGTGAAAAAGTGCTATGAAATTCATTGACTTTTTATGTAAATCTGTGTTATACTAAATATGCTAAGATAAAGAAAAAATATAATAAATTTGTTTTGCAATATAAATTGCATTAAAAATATAAGATATAATAAAAACAGTATCTAAAATAAATTTATATATCAATTTTAGATACTATTTTTTTGCGTTATTAGTAGCAAAAAATAGTAAAAGTATAAATTCAAAGAACATAAAATTAAATAGAGTCTTAATGTTTATAGAGTTTTATGCTAAGTATAGAAAGGAATTAAAAAATGAAATTCGAAGAAATTAACCTATCAGAAGAAACAAAAAGAGCATTATCTGATATAGGATATGTGGAGATGACAGAGATTCAAGAAAAGTCAATACCACAAATAATGCAAGGGAGAGATGTAATTGGACAGTCTAAAACTGGAACGGGGAAAACCGCAGCTTATGGTCTTCCAATCATAGAAAGAATAGATAAAAATGACTATGATACACAAGCAATAATATTATGTCCAACAAGGGAACTTGCAACACAAGTAACAGACGAAATGAGAAAATTTATGAAATACAAAGAATCCATAAAAACTGTGTGCGTTTATGGCGGACAAGGTATTGAAATGCAAATAAGAGCTTTAAAAAGAGGAGCTCAAATAATTGTAGGAACTCCTGGAAGAGTAATGGATCATTTAAGAAGAGGAACAGTTAAACTAAATAACACAAAAATGGTAGTACTTGATGAAGCAGATGAAATGCTTGATATGGGATTTGAAGAAGATATGGAAACAATCTTAAAAGAAGTTCCAGAAGATGGAAGACAAACATTATTATTTTCGGCAACTATGAGCCCTAGAATAATGAAAATAACACAAAAATATCTAAATGACCCTATAAATATTAAAATCAAGGCAAAGGAGTTAACTGCTAATGATATTGAGCAAATTGAAATAGAATTAAAGCAAAATATGAAAGATGAAGCAGTTACGAGAATACTAGATGTGTATGATCCAAAAAAAGCAATTATATTTTGCAACACAAAAAGAAAAGTTGACAATTTAATTGAAATGCTACAATCAAATGGATATAAAGCTGATGCAATTCATGGAGATAAAAGCCAAGATCAAAGAGAACGTATAATGAAAAGATTTAAAAAGGGAGAACTTAAAATTCTAATTGCAACAGATGTTGCAGCAAGAGGAATTGACGTTGATGATTTAGATTTAGTTATAAATTACGATATCCCTCAAGAAGAAGAATATTATGTTCATAGAATTGGTAGAACAGGAAGAAATGGAAATAAAGGAATAGCATTTACATTTGTTGTTGGAAAAGAAAAAAGTAAGATAGCAAGTATAGAAAAGTTTGCAAAAATAAAGATGAAAATCGGGAAAATACCAACAATTACAGAACTAAATAAAATAAAATTTGAAAGAATATTAAAAGAAATTCAGGAAATAATAGATAACCAAGAAGAAGATAATAAAAATCAAGAAATTGAAGAGTTATTCCAACAATTATTAAATAATAATGATAATGACATTAAAAAGGTAGCAAAGATATTATTTACAATTGTTATTAAAAGTAAAGTTAATAGCAATAATAAAAAAGATGAAAGCAAAATAAACCGTTACGAAGAACAAAATAACAATTATGATAGAGGTTCTGGGAGAATGTCAAGAAGAAATAAGAACTATAATAATTTCGAAAGCATAAATCCATCCGATTTTGTATTAACAGATTCAGGAGATGTAAAGCTATTCTTAAATTTAGGAAAAAAAGATGATATAAAAGTAAAAGACATAGTAGGAAGCATTGCAGGAAATACAGCAATATCAGGAAAAGACATTGGAAATATTAAATTATTAGAAAGTTTTTCTTTTGTAGAAGTACCACCAGAATATGTTGAAGAAGTAATAAGAAAAATGAACGGTAATAAAATAAAAGGAAAAGAAGCAAGATTCGAAATTGCAAATAGCTAAATAAATACTCTTTGGAAAATGGTATAAATTCATACCACTATTCTACTAAAAAAAAATTTTTAGTAGAATTTTTTTTGTCATTTTTTTGTCACTTATAATTGGTATAGTATAATCAATCAGTTAATGAAATTTGAAAGGAAGGAAAAATTATGGAAATTTTAAAAGTTGAAAATTTAGTAAAAAAATATGGGAAAGGAGAAAATGAGGTAAATGCTGTTGACAATATTTCATTTACGATTCAAAAAGGAGAATTTGTGGCAATAGTTGGTGCTAGCGGAAGTGGAAAGTCTACATTATTACATTTATTAGGAGGAGTTGATAGGCCTACTTCGGGAAAAGTATTTATTGATGGAACAGATATATATTCTTTAAATAATGATAATTTAGCAATATTTAGGAGAAGACAAATAGGAATAATATATCAATTTTATAATCTAATACCAATACTAAATGTTAAGGAAAATATAACATTACCATGCGACTTAGACGGTCAAAAAGTAGATGAACAAAGATTAACAGATTTAATAAGTGTACTTGGACTAGAAAAAAGAATTAGTCACTTACCAAACCAACTTTCAGGAGGACAACAACAAAGAGTGTCTATTGGGAGAGCAATGATAAATAATCCAGCAATAATGCTAGCAGACGAACCAACAGGCAACTTAGACTCAAAGGCAAGTGATGAAATAGTATCGCTATTAAGAATGTCAAATAAAAAATTCAATCAAACCGTAATAATTATTACACATGATCTAGAAATTGCAAAACAGGCAGAAAGAGTAATTACAATAGAAGACGGAAAAATATTGAAAGATGAAAAAAACTAGATAGAAGGGGATAAGAAAATGAATGTTTTAAATAAATTCACTTTAGACAATATCAAAAAGAATAAGAAAAGAACAATAGTAACTGTTATAGGTGTTGCACTTTCAACTGCACTAATTTGCGCAGTCGCAGGAATGATAATGAGTTTTCAGCAAACATTGGTGAATATGGTAAAAATAACAACTGGAAATTATCATACAAATTATCAAAATATTTCTGCTGACCAAATAAAATATATAGATAACAATATCGGAATTGAATCATATTTTTATACTAAAAATATAGGATATGCAAGATTAAACAACAGTCAAAACGACTATAAACCATATATAAATGTTATATCTTTTGACAAAAAAGCCTTATTGAATAATGGACTAAAAATCACATCAGGAAGAATGCCAGAAAATGAAAATGAAATAGTTATATCAGAGCATATTTTAACAAATGCAAGAGTTAAATATAATATTGGAGATACTCTAACCCTCGATATTGGAACAAGAGTGGATTCTAATGGAAAACAATTATATCAAGATACAGAATATAATGAAACAAACTATAACACAAAAACCAACTCTGACAGCACTAAAGTAGAAGATACAAAAAGTCAAAATGAACAAATTATAAATACAAATAAAAAAACATATGTTATAGTCGGAATTATTGAAAGACCGTCAGACTTAATTGAAAATTATTCTGCACCAGGTTATACCGCTATAACGTATCTAAACGATGATGAAGTATATTCTGCTAAAAAAACTAATAATGCAAATGAAAGATTTAATGTTTCAGTAAACTATAAAATAGCAAAAGATTTCAGCAAGGTTGAATCGCAAATAATTGAAACAATAAAAAACAATACAGAAGAAACTGTAAAGGCAATAAACAATAAAGATTTATTAGAGTATGAAGGTGCACTTAGTGAAGTATTACTAAAAACATTGTATTCTATTGGAACAATTGTTATTGGAATAATTGTAGTAAGTAGCATATTTGTCATTAGAAATAGTTTTAGCATTTCTGTATCAGAGAAAACAAAGCAATATGGTATGCTTGCAAGTATTGGTGCAACAACAAAACAAATAAGAAAAAGTGTATTATTTGAGGGATTTATAATAGGAATAATAGGGGTTCCATTAGGAATCATTTGTGGAATAACTGCAATTCTAATTCTTATACAATTATTAAATTATTTACTAGCAGATATGCTAAATGGAATTAATTTTGTATATTCAATTCCAATGAGCGTAATAGGAATAACTATATTATTATCTACGGTAACAATTTATTTATCATGCTTATTGCCAGCAATAAGAGCTGCGAAAATATCACCTATTGAAGCTATTAGAGGAAATAATGATGTAAAAATAAAGCCTAAAAAAGTTAAAACATCAAAGCTTGCAAAAAAGATATTTGGAATAGGAGGAACGATTGCAAGTAAAAACTTAAAGAGAAGCAAGAAAAAGTATAGAACGACAGTAATCTCTTTAGTGGTAAGCATTTCAATATTTATAATTTTATCATCATTCCTTCAATATGGAAAGCAGATGACAGGAATATACTATTCTGAACTAAATTATAATATTTCTATTGACGGATTAAATAATTCGGATTATAAAGAAATATTAAAACTTGACGGAGCAGAAGATTATTTATATGCAAATACTAATTCATATACGGCTAAAATAGACGTAGAAAAATATGGAACTGAATTTGCAAAGAATGTTAATTCTAAAAACAAACAAAAAGAGGAAAAAGACCAACAAAAACTCACGCAAAATGATAACTTAAAAGATAATTATTTGGACGCCACTATAATATCAATAAATAAAGAATCTTTTGAAACTTTTGCAAAATCACTTGATATAAAAACAGATAATTACAACAAGATAGCTATACTAGAAGATGATATGATTAAGTATAATAGTAATAATAGTAAATCTATAGAAAACTATTACAATATAAGCAATGGGGAAAGCATTGAAATTGAATTAGAACATGATGGCAATGTATCACAAGAAAATATTGTAATAACAAAAAAATCTAATAAAAGACCAATGGGATTTGAACAAAGGTATATTGATGGAGGAATAATATTTGTATCTGAAGATTATTTTGATAATAAAAATGAAAATTCGGAAAATACTGGGACGTTATTTATAAAATCAAGTAATCCTAATGAGACTGAAAACACAATAATAGATTTAAAAAAGTCTAATGATAAATTTAGCACAATTTTAGTTACAAATATATATAAATACTCAAAACAAAATGAAAGGATGATTCTTGTTATATCAATATTCTTATACGGATTTATAACTGTAATAACATTAATTGGGATTACAAATATATTTAATACAATAACAACTAATATGATATTAAGAAGCAAAGAGTTTGCAATGCTTAAGTCAATTGGAATGACAAAAAAAGAATTTAATAAGATGATCAGACTAGAAAGCCTAATGTATGGATTAAAGTCTCTTATAATTGGCATACCAATAGGTCTACTAGGCTCTTATGAAATGTATAAATCGTTCGCAAATGACTTTGACTTTGGATACATTATACCTTGGGAATCAATAATAATTTCAATAATTTTTGTATTTATAATTGTAGGAGTTACAATGAAATATTCACTGAATAAAATAAACAAGCAAAATATTGTTGAAACAATTAGAAATGACAATATATAATATATTAAAATAAAAAAACATATAACGCAAAAGGCTAGTAAAATATGGCCCTTTGTGTTATAATTTGTTTGAAGGGAATTATTGTATGAATAACAAGATTTTATTAGTAGAAGATAATGAAATAATAATAAAAGGTCTAAAATATTATTTAGAGCAAGAAAAATTTTGTAGTGTTACAATTGATGTGAAACAAAAATAAAAATTGAATAAGTGATTTA
>CAZDPV010000036.1:0-14533 GCA_964507565.1 uncultured Clostridium sp. | reverse complement strand
AATTTATACTATCAAAAATTATAATAATTGTTGCAAAAACAATATTTTATTGATATAATATGGAAGATAAAAAATAAGAAGAGGAGTAGTTGGACATGGAAGATACTATAGTTTATTTAATTAGACATGCTGAAACTATTAATGAGAATGGAATTAGGAATACAAATGAAGATTCTCAAATGATTAATGAAAAAGAAATATTATCTGTAGAAGGTGAAGAACAATCTAAAAAACTAAGCGAAAATAGTCAATTAAAAAATGTTGATGTTATTTGGTCAAGTAGCTATACAAGAGCAAAAGCTACTGCTAAATATATTGCTAATGAAAATAACTTACCTATTAATTTAGATAGTAGTTTAAGTGAAAGAAAATTAGGAAATTTAAAAGAACTTGGAGAATTTATGAAGGATAAAAAAACAAGAGATCCTTCTCAAGAACAATTAGTATTTAGAAATTTTAAAACTTCAGATGGAGAGAGTGCAGAAGATACAAAAGAGAGAATGACAGGATTTTTTGAAAGAATATTGAAAGAATATGAAGGCAAGAGAATTACTGTTGTTAGTCATCGGAGGTTCAATAAAGTTCTTTTTATTAAACTGGTGTGAAGTAAATAAAGATGTTAAGCTAGTATATAAAGATGTAGTTCTAGATATAACATCACCTTGTTTATTGAAGTTGACTTTTAGAAAAAATGAATTACTAAATTTAGAACAAATAAAATATTAATAAAATATTAAAATTTATTAAATATTATAATTATGCAAGATAAATATAATATTTAAGTATTGAATGATGTTGTAAAAGATTATAATATCATTCATTTTTTTACTTTATACAAAAAATAATTTTAACGAAACAGTAAAATTTGAAATTGACATAATTTACATAAAGTGGTATAATTTGTAAGTAGATATGGAGGAAATGATATGATAAAAAACATTGGTTGGACATTAGGAAATGATTGCCCTTGTAAGTGCAAACATTGCTATTCAATGAGTGTAAGAGAAAAGGGCAAAAACTTAACAAAAGAAATTATTGATAGAGTTATATGTCAAGTCGAAAAAATTGGAGTGGAAACTATTAATTTAGGAGGAAATGAGCCCATATTCACCAACGGTCTTAATATTAATGAGAGTTTATTACCATATATTTTAAAAGAACTTACTAAAAAAAATATTAAAGTAGGAATAACAACATCAGGAATAAGTTTAATTGCATTAAAAAATATCTATCCAGAATGTTTAGACCTTTTAAATGATGTAGACATCAGTTTGGATTCTCCTTATGAAGATGAACATAACAATAATAGAGGTGGAGATGTATATAAATATGCTATAGAAGCACTAGAAATATGTAAAGAAAATAAAATAGAGTCAGGAATTATAATGTGTGCTATGAATTGGAATTTTACAAAAGATCGTATAGATGGATTATTAGAATTAGCAAAAAAATATGACTCAAATATTAGATTTAATATATTAAAACCAATTCAGCTAGAACATTTTAAATTTGTGCCTAGCAAAGAACAAATTATTGAAAATTATAAATATTTGTTTGAAAAATGCGATACTGTAGAGTTAAGTGAACCTACATTATCTGGATTAGTTGACAATAATAAAGTACATGGATGTGCCTGTGGGATAAATTCTATGAGAATAAATTCAATCACACCAGATGGAAAAATACCAGTATCTCCATGTGTATATATGCATGATTATAGAGTTGGAGATTTGCTAACTGATGATATTGTTGACATTATTAACTCAGAACAATTTAATGCTTTTAAGGTACGAAAAGAAAATTATAAAAAAATAGAAGGCTGCGAGAACTGCGAAAAGGCTGAAATATGTAGAGGTGGATGCTTTGCAATGGCGTATACTTATAAAAAATGTGAAACTGGAGAAAAAGATTTATATGCAAGAGATCCATTTTGCTGTAAAGATATTAAAATAAATAACAAAGTTGAATATAAAAAAGGAGATAAACAATTAGTACATGAAAATTATTTATGTACATGGATAGGAAAACCAAAAATGAATGCATAAAAAAGCCAAAATATAGTAGGGGAGAAAATAATGAATTTAGAAACAGTAATTAAAGAAAATCTAACTCTTACAGATGAAAAAATTAAATCAATGTGTAGATTGAATTTTGAAAATAATGACTTTTTATTTACAATGGAAAATGGAAAAGCAGTTATACTAGACAAAGGAAAAGGCATTTTATATGTTGAAGGAAGTAAGAACAACATTGAAGTTGAACACTATATAAGATACTTACAAGACATTCAAAAAAAAAGGGATAAGAGGATTATACTTACAACATTATCTCCAGATACACACAGAACATCCGAAGAAAATTTGGGATTATCCTATTTAGCTGCAGTATTAAGAAAAAATGGATACAATGTTGAAATAATAGATGCATGGCTTGCAGGAATGAAAGATGAAGAAGTATTAAAGAAAATAATAGACAGAGAAGATACTGCAATTGTTGGTATATCTTGCTATATGTCAAATAATGATAAATCTATAGAATTAGCAAAGAAAATAAGAAGCATAAGACCAAATATAAAACTTATGTGTGGTGGATTTGGTCCATCTTTTAACCCACAAAAATTTGTTGAAAACGGTATTTTTGATATTGCTATGATTGGTGAAGGAGAAAAATCAATTGTAGAGGTATGCAATCACTTTAATGAAGGTAATAAAAATATTGGAGAAATTGAAGGGATTGTATATGAGAGCAACGGAAAAATTGTTCAAACACCTAAAAGGGAATTAATAAGAGATTTAGATGAAATTCCATTTCCTGCTCGAGATACAATGAAAATGGCAAAAGATAGAAAGTCTACGGTGAATATTTTGACAGCAAGAGGGTGTATGGGAAATTGTTTATTCTGCTCAGTAAATGCTTTTAACAAATTATCTATTGGTAATAAGTGGAGAGGTAGAAGTGTAGATAGTATAGTTGATGAATTAGAACAATTACAAAATATGGGAGCAAAATATATAAAAGTTATTGATGATAGTTTTTTAGAGTCCGAAAGGGATGAAAAATGGGCGAAAGAATTTAGAGATAAAATAATTTCAAGGGGCATAGAATTATCCTTTAGAGGTTCATTGAAGGCAGATCAAGTAGAGGACAAGAAAATAGAATACTTAAAAGAGGCAGGATTTCACTCATTTGCTTGTGGAATAGAAAATGGTTCAAATACAGCTCTCAAAAGGATGAATAAAAGTGCTAGTTTAGAAGATAATAAACGAGCATTAGATATATTAAAAAAACACGGAATTTATGTTCAAGCTGGTTTTATTTTATTTGATGACAAAACTACATTTGAAGAATTGAAAGAAAATTATGAATTTTTAAGAGAATATGATTGGATTATAACAAAAGGTATTTTTTCAGAAATGTTTGCTGCAGATGGAACTTTATATACTGAGAAACTAAAGAAAGAAGATAAAATTGTAAAAAATGATGTCTATGACAACAACAAATATGATATAACAGATCCAAAAGTTAAATTAACGTACAGTGCATTAAAAAGATGGCATAAATCTCATATGAAATTGTATGATATGATTATAGATCCAATCTCATCACCGAAAGCTATTGATACAATTGGTGAAGAAGAATTTTATGATTTATATTATCAACTAAAATTAAAAGACTTAGATTTTATGCAAATTGTATTGGAAGAAGTTGAACAAGGCATAACAGAAGAAAAATTAGAGCAGACTGTTACTGAACAAATAGTTAAAAATAATCAGTTCTATGATGATATAAATACTAAAGGAAAAAGGTTATGCCATAAATATGATTTAAATTATGATGGAAAAGAAAATCCATTTATAAGGTAATATAAAAATTAAATATACTTATAGATGAATTTTGCAATAGTTATTAAAAGTAAGTATATATGCAAATTGACAAAGTTTAATGAAAATTATATAATACTATTGAAATATTGTTTAATAAAATGGAGGTGAAATTATGGCTATTATGAATAAAACACAAAATGTAAAACAACAATTCTCTAATGATAAAAATTTAGCAATGAGAATTGAATTTTACAAAAAATATTCAACTAATAAATATAAATTTAGTGATTGGTTATTTAATCAATATGATTTTAAGGAAAATATATCTATATTGGAACTTGGCTGTGGAAATGGAAGTCACTGGGAAGGTAGAATAGATAAACTCCCTACAGGATGTAAACTAACTTTATCAGACTTTTCAGAAGGTATGTTGAATTTAGTAAAAGAAAAATATTCTTTTTATGATAATGTTTCTTTTAAAAAAATAGATATTCAAGAAATACCTTTTAAAGAAAATTCTTTTGATGTGATTATAGCAAATCATATGCTATTCCATGTACCAGATTTAAATAAGGCATTATTAGAGGTTAAAAGAGTTTTAAAGGAAGGTGGGCATTTTTATGCAGCTACAGATGGAAATGGAGGTATGCGTCCATTTTTACACAAAGCGATAAAACAGTTTGAACCCAAATCAGAAGCTTTTACTGAACAATTACCATTTAATCTTCAAAATGGAAGTGAAATTTTAAATAAGTATTTTACTTCTGTAGAAAGATTTGATTTTGAAAATACATTAGCAGTTACTAATACAGATGATTTAATGAATTGGTTAAAATCAACAACATCAATTTCAGGATTTTCTGAAGAAAATATTTCTAATTTATATAAATATTTTGAAGATATTAGATTAAAAGATGGTGCTATATATATCAAAAGAGAAACAGGAATGTTTGTTAGTGTTAAATAAAAAATAAGGAGGAATAAAAAATGGAATTTGAAAATTATGAAAGAGAGCTTAAGTACTTACTAACTGAAAATGGTAAATCTTCTTTAGAAGATGTTCTACAGTTTTTATATAAACATGGTTATAAACTAGTAGAAACTAAAACACAGGAAAAACATGAGACTTACTATGATGATAGCAGTTTAACAATTCTAAATAGAGGAGATGTAATGAGAGGAAGTAAACATATTACAGAACAATTTAATGGCTTTTTATACAAGAAGAATAAATGTGATGCTAATAAGCCATATGTTTCAAAATTAGAGCTTGGAACAAAGCTAAGAGGACAATATAAAGATGTAAATGAATTTATTAAAGAATTAGATGTAACTGTAAATGGAGTTTTAACACCAATATTGTATGCAAATATGATAAGGAATGTTGGCATAGTTGAGAAGAATTCTGACCGTCTATATGTTACATATGATAAAGTAAAATATTTTAAAAAAGATGAATCATCAGCAGTTTATGAAGAAATGCTTGAAATAGAAGATTGGAGAAAGCCAAATACTACAAATGTAGACTATGATTATGATGCTCATTTAATAGAAGTTAATAAATTAATGCTTAATGGAGAACTTCCAATGAAATTGACAAAAGATAGTAAATATTTTAGAGGATATACAATTTTAAATAACAGATAGGAGTTTATATTGATGAACAATTTTATTGTTTTTGAAGGAATTTGTTGTAGTGGAAAAACTACAACATGTAAATTATTAAGTGAGAAGATTGATGGATTAGGTTATAAATCCGTATATAATCATGGAGCAATGACTTATACAGATATAGGTGTAAATTTTAAAAAAGTAATAGAGTCAAAAGATATGCCCATTTCAGTATCCTATTTTTTTACTGATTTGATAATAAACACCCAAAATATTATTAAGCCGTACTTATCTGACTCAAATACTATAGTTATTCAAGATAGATACTATGATGCTATTACTACATATATTAATGCATATGGAGAGTATTCAAATAATAATTATAATATATATGACATTTCTGATGCCTTAATGCAAAATGGGATTTTGGTAAAACCTTCATTGAAAGTATTCTGTATTCCTCCATTTAAAGTTATAATAGAAAGAATGGAAAATAGTAAAGCTTCTCCAGTACATGAGTATTATAAAAAACATCCTGAATTTTTTAAAATGGTATATGATGAATTAGAGAAAAAAGCTAAAGAATCTGAAGATACAATTATTATTGATACTTCATCAGATGACTCACTTCAAAAGGGAATAGATAGGATTTTAACATCAATAAAAAATCAATAATGAGATAGCAAAAAATATAGTAAAAAAGGTGACGAAATGGCTAAAATAAAATTATTTACAGGAATGGATTTTTCCGGAAAAACAACGATTATTAAAAATATTGATAATGCAATGCCAAATATTTTTAGAATTCAAAAAAAATTTTTAACCCCAATTGATACAATTGAAAAAGTTAGAAAATTAAATACTTGGTTACCTCCTGAAGAATGGAAACCGTTACTTCAGAAAACAATACAAAAGGATATTGCAGATTATAAAGAAAATGGTCTAATATTGCAAGACGGCTTATGGGTAATTAAATATATTGCAACAAAAATTGAAGAGAATAATTCTGAAGACTATAAAGAAATTGAAGTACTTAAAGAATTACTAAAACAATACCCTGATATGGATACTTTTTATATCACAACTTCAATGGAAGAAAGGATTAAGAGATTTAAGCTTCGACAATCTTTAGGAGAAAGTATCACTGGTTCAGACAAATTATTACTTTCTACGGAAAAATTTCAAAGAATAGAAAAATATTATAAAAATATTGTATTAGAACGCTTTCCAAACTCAAAAATTATCGATACAACCAATAATACTCCAGAAGAAACTGTGCAAGAGATATTAAATTATAAATGTTTTTTAAATGATTTATAAAAAAACTGAGCCTAACTTAAATAGTTTAGGTTCAGTTTTTATATGATATATTAAATACTCTATCTCTCAAAATCATCAGTGTGTGGTAATTTGTTTTCTAAAAATTCATAATTTTCTGATTCTTCAAAGTTTTGCTTTGGAACCCTAAGTGATTTTAAGAAATTTTGTACACCTGCAGGTCCTTCGGTTTTTTCAAAATGTTCTAGTTCGGCTAAGGTTAATTTTTGTATTTGCATAAATCTATGTATTTCATATACTGTATTTCCTAGCTTACCTGTTTCCGTTATTAATACAAGATTATGGTCATCAAAAGTTAATAAATTATCATCTTTATATCTTTCAATTCGACCAGATCCAAATTTATCACTTTCAATACGCTGATCTGTATATTTATGGTCTTTCTTTAAACGTCTAAGTCGTTCTTTTTCTGACGGTGCAACGAGTTCAACGACAGTTACACTTGTATTAGGAAAATTTTTTTCAAGTACATCCACTTGTTCTAGAGGATATTCTAAGACTGCAACTTTACCATCAGCAAAAGCCTTATTAATATCAGCAGTACGTATTGCAGCATATCCATTATGAGTTACTGGTGCTATATTAAAATATTCTCCGGCTTGATATTTTTGAAACATAGTATCAACATTTACTTGTCGAGATCCAAATTCACCTGGTCTTGAAGCCCTACTCCTATCAAATGGAATATGAACATAATTATTGGGATATAGAGTTCCAAGTAAAGCGCAGGTTGTCGTTTTCCCAACACCACTTGCTCCTGATATTACAAGAATTTGATTTGTATTTTCTTTTATTACATCGAATTTTTTCATTTTACACATCCCTCTATAAATAATATAAATTAATTATACTATTTTATTCCATTTTTGTCAATAAATGCAACTTATTATGTAATCCAGTAAGGGCATTTATTAATTATTTTATAACACAAATAAAAAACTCACTTAATTTAGTGTAATTAAGTGAGAATTTTTGTACATAAAAGTTATCTAATTATAATATGTTTGAAAAATTTTTCTTGATATTCTGTTAGACAGTCGATTTGTTCATCTGTATAGTTTTTTCCCTCTGGAACAACGATTAGCTTATCGTCATTTTCATCTAATCGATGAAGAACTGCTATACAAACACCTTCGAAAGTTTCAACTGGTTCAAATACACCTAACACATAGACATCTAATTCTTCACCATCTCCACTAATAGTGTTTGGAATATAACCATAGTTGTTAAGGTAAATAAAATTCCAATTTGGATGTTTAGAACCTAACTTCCTGTCTATGGTTACATTTACTTTCTTTCCAATAAAGTCTTTAAAATTGTCCATAATTAACCCCCTAACCTTATGATAACTTTTATTTTTTAAAAAAGTATATATAAGTATATTATATCATATTATTTCTTATTTCTCAATACATTTTATCCTTATTATTTAATCAAATAAAATCTGTATTCCAGCACGGTTAAAATCCATATTTTAAAAATATATAATATAAATAATATGGAGGATAATAATGGGTGCATTTGATATATTTTTAAACAAAGAAAAATTAATAAGAAAAACAATAGAAATAGATAATAGTTTATATGAGAAATTAAGAGAACTTTCAGATAAAAAATATGATGCATCTGTTAATAAAATGATAAATGTAGCATTAATGGAATTAATAAAAACTGAAAATATAAATGTTTATGTGAAAAAAGAAGGAGATATTTCTCTAAAACATACTTTATTGATTAGAGAGGGAGTAGTAACTGGACTAGATAAGCTAAAAGATAAATATGATATATCTATATATAAACTAACAAATATGGCAATAAATAATGCAATTAATCAAATTAAATAGATTAAAATAAGATAAGTGATAGTAGCTACTTATCAAGCTTATCTTAATTTAATAAATAAAACATACAAATCTATTATGTAAGCAATTATATAATAGATTATTTTATATTATTTAGGTTTATTCCTTTTACTAAACCTAGATAATAAAATAGACAACATTCATATGGATTAGTAAAGCAATGCAATTGTTCAAGTTCAATGACTTTACTTCCTTTTCTCCAATTTTCGTCTTTTTCTTCTTCATCAATTAAATCAGAAATCTTTGTACTGTATTTCTTATAATTGTCATCATAATTTAAAATGTGAGAATATGTATCTTGTAAATTATTAATATAATCAATGTCGTCTTGTGTAAAAAGCTCTTTAAATTTATTTTTATTTGTATTAAACTTGTGTTTTTTCATAAATATACTCCTTTAATTATTTGCTCATTATTTCAATAAAATTTCTAGTCGTCCTTGCAGGTTTAACACTTGTTGCAATATAATCGTAACTTGTTCTAAAACATATAAAGAGACCAGATATACAATTATTGTGATAAATTGGAAAAACTAATTGAGCAAAATATTTATTAGAGTCATTATTTAGTATATTTATAGTTTCTTTGTTATAGATTTTAAACAAATTATCTTTATATTCTCCTGATTTTTCCCATTCTTTAATCAATTTCTTAAGATCCAAACTAATTTCTTTATTTAAATAATTATTATAATAATTTTCTACTGGAGTATAGTATGAAAAGTTGTCATTATAGTAAATAATTTTATCCAAAGTTGTTAATAATAGTTTTGAATTCAAAATATTGGCAGAAGTTAATAAGTAATTTAATAAATTATTAGGTAGATTCATATAATATACCTCCTTTCAATAATATTTTAGCACATATTGTATTTTGTTAAAAGAATAATCATATTATACTATAAAAAACAAAATATGTCTAACCTATAATTGCTCATAAAAGAGGAATGGTGTCTAGTATTAAAAAGGTAAATAAATTATTATAATTTTATTATTCATACATGATGATAAGGAGGTTATAATATGAGTGCTATTGATAGGTTATATAATTCAAATAACACAACAGTTAAAAAATCTATAAATATTGATGATACACTTTACAATGAATTAATAAAAATTACTAATAAAAATTTTAGTGCTAGTATTAGTGAAGTAATAAATGTAGCAATAGAAGAATATGTTGAAAAAAATAATTTTAAATATTATCCAAAGCCAGAAATGGAATCTGTTACTTATAGAAGCATTATGATAAGGAAGGATAATTTAAAAAATCTTAAAAACATTAATAAATCTACAGGAATAACTTTTACTAGATTATTAAATGCAGCTATAAAAGACTTTATAAATATTTATAAATAATATTTAGTTTAAATGCAGTGCTGATAATAAAAATATTATCAGCATTTTTTTATTTTTTTAAATATTCAATAAAACATTCTATAAAATATCTAGGAGTTAGAAGTCTACTACAACTTTTTTTGGTAACATGAAAAATCGAGTATATTACATCTTCTTCGTTATATTTTTCAATATTTCGAATGGAGTGTCTTATACTCGATCTAATTGATTCAGCAGAGCAATTATATTTTTGTGCAATCAAATAGTATACTCTTTTAAAATTATTTTCTAGCATGATAGGATTATCATATGTAAACTTAATAACATCACTTAAGTATTTACAGCTTGTGGAATATAGGTCTATATTTAAGTCAAATAATAAAGTTCTTAATTTTTCAATATCTAATTCATTATTACTTTCTCCAATAAATCTCTTGTAGTCATTGACTGTATCTAAAATTTCAGTAGGAGAGAAAGGTTTTGTAAGCACTCTATAAACTTTTTGAGCTTTATATATATTAGAGCGCAATGTAGTATCTCCGGCTACAAATTACTATATTACATTTTTTTTCTTCAGTTGTATCTTTGCTCAATTCGTTGATTATTTCTAATCCATTCATTTTTGGTATCTGTAAATCTAAAAACATTAAATCTGGTTTATTTTTTTTATATAGTTTTAATGCAGTTTCTCCATCTTCGGCTTCAGCGACCACTTTTATATCCTTATCTTTTGAGAGAAAATATTGATATGATGATAATACTTCTTTATTATCATCTACTAGCATTAATTTTGTCATATAACCCCCATATATTTTATTTTTAGCCATATCTAGAAGTTTTTTTACGGTCATTATATCACATTTACATAATAAGTTCAATATATATAATGACATTTTATTCCATAATTTTTATAAAAGTGTCACTTTTTTCAATATGTTTGAAGTTCTATCCTCAAATTTTTCCAAACACTTCCGATTATTTCCAATTTTCAGTACCTTTTTAATACCACTTTTAACCTTTTGCTACCGTTTTGGAAGTTTTAGGTGTTTTTCATGTTATATTACCAATAAGCAAAAGTTAGAATAATTGATTTACAAAAGCCTTTTAATGTACTTATGATACTACATTTAAAGTGATTGGGTTGGAGAAATCAATTTGTTTTTTTGTATATTTAAAAGTTTATTGGTATTGCTAACTAAATATAGGAACATTAGAGTCAAAGACTATTACACAGTCTCTGACTCACTTTTTTTATTTTGTAGATACTTAATGATTTTGCTTTTAGATAATCATTGCCGTAGTCCTCCAGTTATTGAATTTATTAGATTTCAATGATTGGAGGATTTTTTTATGAAAGACGATGCTAAATGTTTTATAAAAACAAAAAACAATGAATATGAACAAATAACATATAAAATTTTACAAAAGCGAAGAAAAAATAATATTAAATATAGAAGTAAAAAATTCATACCATTGTATGGAATGTTGTTAGAAGTACCACCAGAAGAATATAAAGATTTTTACAAAGCAATTGAAAGAAACAAATATATAAAGAAAGAGGAAATACGAGTAAAAACAATATCTATTGATGCAATATCTAATTTTGATGATGATTTTATTCATAAGGATGTAATAAATGATAAGAATGTCAATATAGAATTTGAAGTTGAAAGAAAAGAAGAAATTAGTAATCTTCAAAAAGCTTTATCAATGTTAAATGAAAGTGATTATAAACTTATAAAATCACTATTTTATGATGAAAGAACAATAAGAGAATATGCAAATATTTTAGGAATACCATTTACAACAATTCAAAATAGAAAAAATAGAATATTAAAAAAATTAAAAGAAATTTTAAAAAATTTATAAGTTTTTTGGTACAAGCCCTTCAATTTTTCCTTTATAGGAGTGAGGGGTTTTTACTCCTATAAAAATTTGAACATTGAAAATTTAATATAAGTTTTAAATACATAGTGTGTTATGTGAGGGTAGGATAAAGTCTATTCTCTAGCTATTAGTTTGTTACTAATAATGAAGCATAGCAAGGATACTTTAACTTAGTCCTAGTTCGAGCGTTGAAGTAGTAATAAATTATGAGCCGTCGCAAGCGAGGAGAGTTAGCCTAACGAAGTTAGACAGGTGAAATTCCTATGTACAGTTTAACAAGCTGTAATTTAAAATTTAAAGATTATAAAAACGAATGGAGATTATAAAATGTTTGTAACAATAGTAATAGTAATTATTTGTGCTTCATTTGCCTACTTAATTATATATGGCTCATCAAAAAACAAATCTGATGAAGAACAAAAATATGAAGATGAAGAACAAAGTAAATATTTAAAAGAATATAAAAATAAAAATTCAAAATGATGGAGGTTATTAAATGGAAAATGAAATATTTAGTATAAGTAAAAATGAGTTAAAAAAAATTATTATTGAAGCTCATAAAACATTAAAGAATGGAAGAAATTCAAATATACCAGATGAATTATTAGCAGATACAATTATAGATAAAATCAAAATAAAATTAGAAATGGTAAAAAATTAATAATTGTAGGTAGATTGCAATATGGAGGTAAATATGTCTGAAGTTAGAAAAAATATAAAAAACAAAGAAATATCATATAAAATAATTGAAGTATTTAATCCACAATGAGAAGATATTAGATATGTATTAAGAAATGTTTTCAGGGAACAATGTAAAAATGAATTAAAAAAATTATATTTACACAATTGATTTATAATCATAAAAAAGATATACTAGCCCATAGAAACTGCAATCTATTGTTATTACAGGAAAGGAGTGTAATATGATAACAATAGATAATAAAGTATATAATGCCGATTTATATTTAAGATTATCAAGAGAAAAGATTGATGAATATTCAAGTAGCAGTGATGTAACAACTATGGAAATATCTGATTATGATGTTAAAGAAAGAGAAAGTGGAAGTATAACAAATCAAAGAGCTTATCTGACAAGATTTTGCAAAGAAAATCAAATACATATTAATAATATTTATTCAGATGATGGATTTTCAGGAGCAAGTTTTGACAGACCAGGATTTAATGAAATGTTAAAAGATATTGAAAATAAAAAAGTGGATATGGTAATAGTAAAGGATTTATCAAGGTTAGGAAGGGTATCTTCAAAAGTTACATATTATACTGATGAATACTTTCCTGAACATAAAATTAGATTTATAGCAGTAGCAGACAATATCGATACTGGAATGCAAGAAACATCATCTGATGAGATGGCTCAATTCAAAGCATTTTTTAATGAATGGTTTTTAAGAGATTGTTCAAAGAAAACAAAAAATGGTAAGAAAAGTAAAGCTAAAGATGGAAAGGTGATGACCACATATGCAACTTACGGATATAAGAAAGATCCAAAAGATAAAAATCATTACATAATAGACCAAGATGTAGCGCCAATAATTAAAGAAATCTTTGAAATTGCTAAAGAAGGTAAAACACCAACTCAAATAGCAAGGATAATGACTGAAAAAAATGTTAAACTACCCTGCGATGTAGTAGGAAACACTCATACAAGAACGATAGATGAAATAAAACGCAGATGGAACAGAAATACAGTTAAACGAATATTAATGAATCAAGAGTATTTAGGTAAAGTTATTAATGGAAAAGCAAGGAAGATAAACTATAAAAGTAAAAAAATAATTCTTATTCCAAAAGATGAGTGGATAATATCAGAAAATATGCATGAAGCAATAATTGATAAAGATACATTTAATATAGTACAAGAATTGATAAAAAGTCGAACAAGTACCAGAACTAGAAAACATGATTGGCTTCTTAATGGCTTATTAAAATGTGCAGAATGTGGAAAGAACTTAAGCTTAGGATGGCAAAAATCAAGATGGACAGGAAAAAGTACATATTATACAGGTTGTAATACATATAGAATAAATACAGCATTACATTTATGTACTCCACATTCTAATAACATTGAAATTCTAACTAAAGCAGTAATAGAAAACATAAAGTCAACTTGTAAAAAATATTTAGAGCTTGAAAAAATTAAATATAATGATATAATAAAAGAAGAAGATAGGAAACTAAAGAATGAAATCAATAATAACAAAAATGAAATAAACAATATAAATAAAAAAATCTCAATAGTAAATAAAAAGATTGAGATGATATATGATGATAAGTTAAATGGAATTCTAACTTCTGAAGATTTTAAAAAGTTTTACAAATCATATAATGATGAGAAAAAAGAACTACAAGATAAAGCAAATGTGCTAAAAGAGGATAGCAAAAATGAAGAAAAAGTAGCAGACTTCGATGCAATTATAAATGATTTTGTAAGTCAAAAGAAAATATCAAGGGAACAATTAGTACAATTAGTAGATAAAATAACTATTTCACAAGAAAAAGTAATAAAAATTTATTATAAATTTAATATACTAAATAAACTTGACAAACAAGAAAATAATTAAATATTTACTTTTACATTCGAAATAAGGGACAATTAAGACAATTGTAATTTTGCTTATTTTAGCAGGAATAACAATAAATATGACAGTAGGAC
>CAZDPV010000035.1:0-14576 GCA_964507565.1 uncultured Clostridium sp. | reverse complement strand
TATTTTATTATAGTATTTTTTAAAATTATAATTTTAGTCTGTTGTAATTGGATACATATGATAATTGGAAATTTCTTCAACTGTTTGTAAATATAAATGATTTTCTAAATATTACGAATCATATATTCTAAATTCGTAAGCTGTTTTAGGTTGGAGCGAGTCTAGTACAGGTTACGAACTTGTTCTCTTTCTATTAGTATTATATATTAATTATATAATTATTTCAATAGGTTAAATAATTATATTATTGCATCATTGTATTATAGTGTTCTTCATATCCATTAAGTTTGAATATTTTTTCAAATACTACTAAACAATTATCTATATTTTCATCAGTTATAGAAAAATCTATACTTTCAATGGCAATATGACTTTCTGCATTTGTATATTGATATAAAGATTTTGCAATAATTCTATCATTTTCATTATCAATTTTATTATTAATTTCATAAAAACTGCTATGTTCAATAAAATTAAAAAATGTTTCAATAATTCTTCTCATTGCATTCATTAATGATACTTTATCAATATTTGTTTTATCGTTTTTAGCATTTTTTATGATTGACCATAATGAATCATAAATTGAACAATATGGGTTTTCAATTGACTCGTTTATTGTTGATACATTATTAATTTTGCTAACAACAAAATACTTTAATTGATTAACCAATTTATGGTATTTTAAAAATCCTTTTTCCGTTATTTCTTTATAAAAGTACATATTATGAGTTAATACTATAATTTGACCTATTTTATTATTTTTGCATTCAATAATAATTTTCCTTATCAATTGTCCTACTATATACACAATATTACTATCTAAACTACATATTGGATCATCTATTACAATGGTTGTATTTTTTCCATTATATGTAGCATTTTCGTCAAAACTACCATATATTGAATAGTAAAAATATAGAAAAGTCAAAAATTTTTTTTCGCCTTCACTTAAAGTATCTTTAACCAAAACACCATTGCTTCTTATTATTTGATATTTTTCTATATTATCATTATCTTTATGTTTTTTTAATTTAAAATTAGTGAAATTTATTTTGTTTAACATTTCATTTATATTGTCAATAGTAGGGTCGATACTTGTTATATTTTTTTGTTTTTCTTTTAATTTGTCTTTTAATTTTTGTTCTTCATCTAAAAGTTTAATATTTTCATCTGATAATCTTTTTAAATTATTTTCAATTTTATCATAATCAAAATTATAATTTTCAAGATATGTTATATCTTCATTTATAAAATAATTAACAAAGTCATTTGTAAGCATTCTCTTTTCAGTATCAATATTTTTATATAAATTATTGTTTTTTATAATTTCTTCATTATAATTATTTATTAGTAAATTAATTTCATTTATAATTTCATTTATATCTTTCATATTAAAAGTTGTTGAAGTTTCTTTTAACTTATTATTTATTAATTGAATATTTGAATTGTTTATCTCTTTTAGTAGTCTTATTTGGTTCTCTAAATCATCAAACTTAATAATATTAATTGATTGATTTTTGATACTATCACATTGTTCAATAATATTATTTACTGAATCTTTATATTGATTGCTTTCTTTTTCCAATTCCAAAACCTTATTTTTATACGTTTCATCAAACATATTTATAATTTCTTTTTTTATATTTTCTGTAACAGTTTGTTGACAAAAGGGGCAATGATTATCACTTTTATCTAAAAAAATTTCACCTTGTTTAACCCAGTCTAAATTATTTAATTTTTCTATTAAGAATTTCATTTGTGAATTACTTGTAGATACAATAGGTTCTTTTAAAATTTTATTCAAATTTGAATATTCTATATTTTTTAATTTGATTATTTCATTATATTTAAATAAATCTTGTTTATATAATCTATTATATTGTTCTTTTAGAGTACTCAATTCTTTAATATTATTTGTTGGATTTTTTATAAATTGTTTATATCTATCATTTATTTGAATAAAAAACTCTTTACTTTTACCTCGATTAAAATCTTTAAATATTATAGTTTCATATTCTTTTAACTTATTTTTGTTATTCCAAATAATATCTTTAACTGTATTAAATTTGTCTTGTTTTTCTTTATTTAAAGTATCTATATTTTCTTTGTTTTCTTTCTTATTAGTAGTATTTATGATTTCTTTTTCTTTTAATGATTTAATTTCTTCGTCTAGATTAACATCTTTTTCTCCAAGAGTAAATATACCTCTTAAATCATCTTTGAAATTTTTTTCTACAAAGTCACTATTATAAACTTTTATTATTTCATCATCATTTTCTTTGTCAATAATACATTTTAAATTATCTTTAAAATCACTATTTAACATACGAGAAATTGTTGTTTTTCCAGTTCCATTGCCACCATAAATATAGTTTATTTTATTAAATTCTACTTCAACTTTAGATTCAAATGTAGCTTCGTTTTCAATTGTTATTTTTTTTATCATATCATTATACCTCAATTTTTATTAAACATAAATTATCCATTCCATTTACTTTGTATTGATATTATTGAGGCTGGCATACCAACGATTTGTATATCAAATTTCAAACTGTTTTCAACATAAGTGGAAGCATTATGAATTCTAAAACTAAATTGCCATCCTTCATCTAAATATAGCTCTATCGTATTATTGCTATCAGGCTTAAAATCTATATTAACAATCCTAGATGGTAGTTTTGCAATTGGAACAATAATTTTTGGTTTATTATGCTTACTAGATTGATTAAGTGTCCCTCTCAAATTAAAAGTTTCAATTTGGGTAACTTTTTTGTTATCAATACTAATAACTTTATAAAAATCAAATTCTCCTAATAAATATTCCACCAATTTTTTAGGTAATTCAGGATTAATTTCATATGATCTTTTTAACTCACTAATGAATGCTTTTAATAGAGGAATATATACATCATTTTCTTTATCTTTTAATTCGCTCCATTTTAGTCCTTTATCTTTTTCAGAATTAAGATAAGTAAAGACAGGATTTATATCTTTCCAATATAAATTTGAGCAGTTCATTCCATACCATCTTTCTCCAAAATCAAGTTTAGAACTTAATCTACTATGTTTAACAGCAAAATGATTATGTTTAATACTTAATCCGATTTCCCACTTTGCTGCATTTCTAATCATAATAATGTCTCTAACATCTCCAATTTCGCCTTCTTTATCTTTTTGCATTTTTAAAACCAAGTTATCATCATCATCTTCAGTTATCATTGGTTCTAAATCAAAAATTGAATATGCTGCTGACAAAGCACTATTTTCTAAAGTTTCCTTTGATTCTTCATCAATTATTTGCCAACACTCTTTTGCAATTTCATATGTTGAACTTTTTTCTATTACTGAATTTCTATATTTGTTTATTTCATTCTTTAATGTTTCGATACAAATATATTCATAAGCTCTTCCAAACACATTACTTTGATTACTCATATTATACCTCCTCTTTTTCTACTAATGCTTTTTTTATTGCACAAGCCACTTCATAAGCTAAATTTACAGGAACAGCATTTCCAATCATCTTATAAGCATCATTTACATTTTTATATATAAATTTAAATGAATCTGGAAATCCTTGAACTCTTGCAATCTCTCTAATGGTCATTCTTCTATATAAATTTTCTTTTTCTTTTACAAATCTACAATCATTTTTATCTACTTTTATCATTTTTGGTGCTTGAGGATGGATTTGACATTGTCTTCCAGATGCTTGTACAGTAAAAGCTTGTTCATCCCAACTTTTAACTCTGTTTCTACTCATAAAAATAGGTGAATAACTTCCTATAAAATATTCATTATTATTTATAGCTTGTGGATTATGTATGTTCTTTTCTAAAGCGGGAACAGCACTATCTTTCAAATCCCAAATAATATCTTTTAAAGTTATCTTTTTTTCATCATCTTCTGTAGAACCTTTTGGAAAATTAAATTTTATATTTAAATCCTTTCTAAAACCTATATAAAAAACTCTTTTTCTTTCTTGTGCCATACCATAATCTTTTGCATTAACTAATGTTAAAGAAATATTGTAGCCTGCTTCTTCAAAAGTTTTTAAAATATTTTTTACTGCATCTGAATGTCTATCGGCAAGCATGCCACTAACATTTTCAGCTAAGAAAAATTTAGGTTGTTTATTTTTTAAAATACGAATATATTCATAAAAAAGTTTACCTCTATCATCATCGATTCCTTTCAATGAACCTGCTTCTGACCAAGATTGACATGGAGGTCCACCAATAATACCATCAATCTCTGCAGGAAAATCATCCTCCTGTATTTTTCTAATATCTCCTTCAATTAATTTTGTATTAGGGTGATTTACTTTAAAAGTTTCCCATATATTTTTGTCAAATTCATTAGCAACTGCAATATTAAATCCAGCTTTTTCAAAACCCAAATCTAAACCACCACATCCACTAAATAAACTAAGTATATTCATTTTTACATCTCCTTATTAAATTGCAAGTACATTTTATATCAAGTAATAATTTGCAATATTATTATACTATAAATAGTATTTATTTTCCATAGTTCGACAGAAATCCATTAGAAAAAATCAAAATAGTCAAAATAAAAGAACGATATTTTTCATATCGTTCCTTTAAAAATTATATTTTTAAATTTTGCTTGATATTAATCATTATAAAATCTAGTTTATCAATACAATAATCATATTTTCTTTTATCTATATAACCATATCTATTTGAAAGTTCCAATATCATTTCTAATTTCAAATTAATATCGTTAATATCATTATTATATTTTTCAAAGATACTCCCATCATAATTTTTAGGTTCATAGTTATTAATTATTTTCCTAATATAATCTGATTGATTAAGATTTAATTTTTTACATTTATCTAATAACAATTTATTTTCTTCTTTAGATAAATATAATGATTTTTCAACATTTCTTATTCTCATAAATTATTCCTTTCGTTTATTTAAGGGTTTGGGATAATTCCAACCAGGAATTTTGTCGTGTAATGACAAATTCAGTGCTGGCTAATACTAAAAAATTATAGTATCTACACACAAGTTATTCTTCAATCCATTCTTTAAATGCTATTTCTTCAGCTGTTATTTTATAATTATTCATAATAGATACCCATTTCATTTGGTCAGTTTCTTTTAATTTTTCATTAACTTCTTTATCTTTTTCTATATAAGAATTTATTAAAAAATTAACTTCATTTTGGATATATTCACTATTAAATTTTAAAAATTTATTTAATCTTCCTGTATATAATAGTTCCTCATATAATGCTTTCTTATTTTCTTTCATATAGTTTAAAATCATTAAACTATATTTATTTGGCTCGTATAAATTGCTTTCTAATTTGAAGGTTGGTACTAAATAATCTCCCATTTTTTTATATTCTATTTTCATTTTTATCATTCCTTTCTTAATTTTTTGGTACTAATATTAAGTTATCAATTATTGTATTGTTTTCTACATAAGGACAACTAATTATTCCACCATCATAAAAATGCTCTGTAAATTGTTCCATATATTTTTCTAATTTATCAGTAGGTTTATCATTTTTTATTAAATCATCTACTGAAAAAATAAGATAATTTTTAGATAATTCATTGCGTCTTTCTTCATCAATTTTATCTTGATAGATAACTCCCATTTGATTATCTTGCATAATATTATTAAGATAATCTAAATATTCATTTGTGCTTTTAGATATTAATTCATCTGTAAATTTAATATTTTTGATTTCAATATTGTAATTTTTATCTCTTTCAATTTCTATAGCTGATATAAACTTATTGATTAATTCTTTTTTAGATTTTTTATTTAAAGTCTTCCACATTCCAAGAAGATTAAAGTCATTTGGAAATATAATTGTATCTTGTTCTTGCTTACAATCTAATTTTTTTAAAAGTTCAATAGTATATTCTTTATTGTCATCTTCTGGAAACAGAGATTCTTTTTTATTAGTTAATTTTGCTATTTCTTTTTTTATGTTTTCATTCTTTTGATTTATGACTTCTACATTAAGAGAAGAAGATAAATACAAATCAACAAGTTTCTTTTCCTGTATTTTTAGTTTATCAATGGCTTTATCAATATCTTTTAATTCAGTAGATTTTTTGCTATTTGAAGTTAATATTTCATTAGTATTGTCTTGCATATATCTAGTTAGTTCATTTAAGATTTTTGCTAATTGTTTTTCAATTTTATCACAATTATAATGAAGTCCTTTTGATTTACAATTAGGATTTTTACAAGTTAAATGATAATATACTTTTTCTTTTGGTGTGCCACTATTTTTAAATGAATTAGTAGAAGAAAGTATCCCACCACAATCTGGACATTTAACTAAACTTGTAAATAAATGAATATGTTCTCCATAATTTGGATGTTTATTTTTCTCTAACACTTTCCTTGTAATATTCCAAGTTTCATTATCAATTATTGCCTCACAATAGTTTTCTACATATAAAATATCTTGTGTTTTTCTTTTATACTTCCCGAAAGCAAATGTTCCAATATAAATTGAATTAGTTAATATTTTATAAACTCTATCAGATTTCCATTTACCATTTTTTAAGTATCTGTTTGTATCTTTCATTATAGTAGCAATACCTCTAACAGAATTACCTTGCTTACATAAATTGAATATATCTTTAATAACTTCTGCTTCAATTGGTTCAACTTCAAGATGACCAGTTTCTTTATTTCTAATATAACCATAAGGTGCTTTAGAAGGGTGAACACGCTCCAATGCCATTTCTTCCATAGCTCTTTTAGTTCTTGCTCCAATTTCTTTTCTTTCTCGTTGACCAAATACCAAATTCATTCCAAATATCATTTCACCATTTGCAGTTGATACATCATAAGGTTCAAGTATTAATTCTATTTTAACATCATGTTCCTCACAATAATTTAATAACCAAAATCCATCATAGTTATTACGAGTAAGTCTATCAACCTTAATTGCTATTAACTTTTCTAATTTATGAGATTTAATATCTTTTAATAATCTTTGCATATCAGGTCTTAATAAATCTTTACCAGAATGTCCAGCATCATTATAAACATCAACAATTTCGTATTCATTCTTTTCACAATATTCTTTAATCATTCTTAATTGAGAATCAATAGAGTATCCATTATCTCTTTGATCATCTGTTGAAACTCTAACATAAATACCATATCTCATTTTTTCACCTCCTCAATTGTTTTCCCACTTATGAGCGTATTTACGAAGTGTGAAATTTTAATTTTATACTTTTCATATGTTTCCTCACTAAAATGCATTTTAACAACCCTAAATCAAAATTTCTTTAGAAAAGTTAGGATTTCTTTTAAATTATACTTTTGATTATGTTCTTTAATATAAAATCTTTTATTACTTATTTCATTGATTTTATATTCATAAATAGCAAGATGAGTAGGCTTGGTAATTATATATGTAATTGGTAATATAAATTGTAAATTGGTATTTTCAAGTACTTTTATTTTCCCATTAGTAGTTTTATATGTATATTTAATTAGTGTATCTAGTATTTCTTTATTAGGTTTTATAGTTTCAATTATTTTAAAATGCATAAAAAAATGTCCTCCTTCCTAGAAAGAGAACATCTTTGTTTTTATAAAATAAAAACTTACGATACCATATTGGTTCGTAAGCTGTTTTAGGTTGGAGCGGATAGCGAGAATCGAACTCGCGCTGTCAGGTCGGAAGCATGACATTCTAGCCACTAAATTATATCCGCATATATAGTTGCAAAACAGTTCCTGCAACTATTTTATATTTTACATTGTTTATTCTATATTGTCAATGAAACTGCTGTCAAGTTTCTCAGCCTCTTCTTTAGTTATATAATTGTTTCCTATCATCGAAGAAATTACTTTAGCTTGTCTTTTTTTGCATAATTCTTTGTTGGCAGTTGGAGCATACACACTTGGTGCATTTGGAATCCCTGCCATCATTGTTGCTTCAGATAAATTCATATCTTTGGGTTCTTTATGTAAATATCCATTGCACGCTTCTTTTATTCCATAATATCCATCTCCAAAGTAAATTGTATTTATATAAAGTTCCAGTATTTCGTCTTTTGAATAATTTTTTTCTAGTTCTATAGCTGTAAAAATTTCTGCTACCTTTCGTTTGATAACATTGACTTCTTCTATGAAATAGATATTTTTTGCTACCTGTTGAGTTATTGTACTTCCGCCCTCTTGTAATTGTTTATTTTTAGCATTAGTTACAATTGCTCTTGCAATTCCAATTAAATCAATTGCTCCATGTGAATAATATCTATGGTCTTCAACCGAGATAATTGCATTTAGATATTCTTTTGGCACATCTTCCTTTTTTATAAAAGTATAGCCTTCTCTAATTTCCAAAATCTTAGATGTGACTGGTACTTTGCCTACTGTCTCTTTGTAATACTTATATCCATAAAGTCCAATTCCAATAATTGAAATCAAACAAATTATTAGTATAAATAATAACAATCTTCTAATTTTCTTCATAAAACTTTCCCCAATTCTATTTTTTAATATTCCACAATTTTCACATAAGCTTTTTCAACTTCCGAATATTTTTTCTCTACTAAAACTTTGCTCACTTGGTTATCGTCTTCAAATACAAATTTGTTCATTGCATCTAAAATTGATTTTGCAATGTTATCAACGTCTGGCTTTTTTGTTGGGCTAATTATATTATTTAACATTTCTTCTGTTTTTTTCTTTCCTGTATTTTTTGGAATTTTCATGTATGCAATTATTTCTACTGATAATCTTCCTTTTAATGTTTCATGATTAGGATATTTTATTTTAAATGATTGTTGTACTAGCATTTCATAGTCCTTAGTTCTATTTGGAGTATACACCATTCCTGTATACATATTAACTCTTGGTCTTTCTTTTCCAACTATATCCCCTATTATTTCAAATTCATAAGTCATTATTTTTATTCCTTTGCTTTTATTTGTGCATTTCTATTTTTATTAGATGTTTGCTACCCGCTTCTATTGATTAGTTTAAATATTATATTTGTTTTCTTTTTGATATTTTGTATGTAAATACTTATGTGCCTTTTGGCTACCCGGATGTTCAAAGAAATATTTGTAAACATTTTTTATCGTTGGATTTTCATGAGATTTTCTTACTTGACTTTTTTCGTCTATTGTATACATTGAGTCTGACCTAAGCTTTCTCACATCAATCGTACTTCTAATTTTACTACTTTTTATAGGTTGTCCTCCACCCATAATGCAACCGCCTGGGCAAGACATTATTTCCACAAATTGATAGTCTGCTTTTCCACTTCTTATTTCTTCCATAATTATTCTTGCATTTTTAAGTCCATTTGCAACTACTATTTTTATTTCTTTTTCTCCAATGGTTACTGTTGACCTTTTTATTCCTTGTTCACCTCGTACTGAGTAGTACTCTATTTCATCTAGGTTAGTTCCTTCCATAATATCTGCTGCTGTTCTTAATGCTGCTTCCATAACTCCGCCAGTTACCCCAAATATAGCTCCAGCACCTGATGCTTCTCCCATTGGGCTGTCAAATTCAGAATCAGATAATTCATTAAATTCTATATCATGCTGCTTTATCATTCTTGCCAGTTCTCTTGTTGTTATAACCGCATCTACATCTTTGTTTTCATCAACTTGCATCTCTTCTCTTGTGCATTCGAATTTTTTCGCTACACAGGGCATAACTGATACTACATATATTTTTTTAGAATCTATTCCTAATTTATTTGCATAGTATGATTTTATAATTGCACCTAACATTTGATGTGGTGATTTGCAACTTGATAAATGGTTTAGCATGTCTGGATAATTCTTTTCTGCGAATCTAACCCATGCTGGACAGCAAGAAGTCGTCATCGGTAGATTTTCATTTTTTCTAAGTCTGTCGACGAACTCATTAGCTTCTTCCATTATAGTGAAATCTGCACCTGTATTAGTATCAAATACCTTATTGAATCCCAATCTTTTTAGAGCAGTTATCATTTTGCCATTAACATTTGTTCCTATTGGCATTCCAAATTCTTCTCCCAGAGCAACCCTAACTGATGGAGCAGTTTGAGCTACTGTAAATACTTCAGAGTCATGTAATTTTGTCCAAACCTTTTCTGTATCATCCTTTTCGCGTAATGCTCCAGTTGGACAAGCTTCAATACATTGTCCACAGAAAGTACAGTCTACATCATTTAAACTATGGTCTCCTGCTGTAGAAATACATGATTCAAATCCTCTGTTTATGCAATCAATTGCACCAATATTTTGAACATTTTTACATGCTCCCACACACCTTCTACAAAGAATACATTTATTAAAATCTCTTACTATTGCTGGGGATTTATCATCTATTTTGTGTTTTGTCTTCTCTCCATCATACTCAATTCCTTGTACATTGTATTTAATTGCTAATCTCTGTAGTTCGCAATTTCCTGATCTTATGCATGTTAAACAGTCTTTATTATGATTGGATAAAATCAAATCAAGTACCATTCTTCTTGCTGCCATTACTTCTAGTGTATGAGTGCGAACTACCATTCCTTCTTCAATTTTTTGAATGCATGATGTTGCAAAACCTTTTCTTCCTTCTACTTCAACTATACACATTCTGCAATCACCAAATTCATTTATTCCTTTTAGAAAGCATAGAGTTGGAATATCTATATTTACCTTTCTTGCGGTTTCTAATATAGTCATTCCTTCTTCAGCCTCTACTGGTATACTATCTATTGTTAAGTGAATTGTTTTTTTATCCATTGTTTCCTCCTCTAATTTTTAAGGCTTTATTATTTATTGCCAATTGCTTTAAATGGGCACAGTTGCATACATGTTCTGCATTTTATGCATTTGTTTTGGTCTATGCAATGAACTTTGCCTATTTCTCCTGTAATTGCCGAAACTGGGCAAGCTTTTCTGCATAAATCACATCCTCTACATTTTTCTGAGTCAATTTCTATTTTGGTTAATGATTTACATTCTTTTGCTCTACATATTCCCGCAATTACATGTTCTCTATACTCTTCCTCAAAGTATTTCATAGTACTAATAACTGGGTTAGGTGCTGTCTGACCCAATCCACAAATTGCTGATTGCTTTATACTTTCTGCAAGTCGTTTTAATTTATCTAAGTCAGCTTCTTCTCCTTGTCCATTACAGATTTTTTGGAGTATTTCAAGCATTCTTTTAGTTCCAATTCTGCATGGTGTACATTTTCCACAGCTTTCACTTACTGTAAAATCAAGATAAAATCTCGCAATGTTTACCATACATTTAGTATTGTCCATTACTATTAGTCCTCCAGATCCCATCATTGAACCTATTGATGATAAGCTTTCATAGTCTACTGGTATATCTAAGTATTCTTTTGGAATACATCCTCCGGAAGGTCCTCCTGTTTGTGCTGCTTTAAATTCTCTGTTATTAGGAATTCCGCCTCCAATATCAAAAACAATTTCTCTTAGTGTTGTTCCCATTGGAACCTCTACTAATCCAACATTATTTACATCTCCACCTAAAGCAAAAACTTTAGTTCCTTTAGATTTTTCTGTTCCTATTGCTGAGTACCAATCTGCACCATTTAAAATAATTCTTGTAATATTTGCATAGGTTTCAACATTGTTTATTAAAGTTGGATGTCCCCATAATCCATTATGAGCTGGATATGGAGGCTTTAATCTAGGCTGTCCGCGCTTTCCTTCTACCGATTCAAGAAGTGCTGTCTCTTCTCCACACACAAATGCTCCTGCTCCTAGTCTAATCTCTACATCAAAATTAAACTTAGTTCCTAATATGTTTTTTCCAAGAATACCATATTTACGCTCTTGATTTATTGCAATTTGTAATCTTTCAACAGCAATGGGATATTCAGCTCTTACATATATGTATCCTTGGTTAGCTCCGACAGCATATCCTGCAATTGTCATTGCTTCAATTACAGAATGAGGATCTCCTTCTAAAATACTCCTGTCCATAAATGCTCCTGGATCTCCTTCATCAGCATTACAAACTACATATTTCTGACTGTCTACTTCTTGTTTTACAAATCCCCATTTTTTTCCTGTTCCAAATCCTGCTCCTCCACGTCCACGTAATCCTGATTTTGTAACAACATCTATTACTTCATCTTTTGTCATCTCTTTTAGTACTTTTTCAAGTGCCTTGAACCCGTCAAACGCAATATATTCATCAATATCTTCCGGATTAATTCTGCCACAGTTTTTTAGTGCTATACGCATTTGTTTTTTATAAAATGGAAGTTCATCAAGTTTTCTAACAGTGTTACCATCTATATTTTTACAAAGTAATCTAGTTACCACCTCACCATTTAATATATGAGAGTTTATTATTTCCTCACAATCTTCTGGTTTTACCATAGAATAAAAAGTATCATCAGGTCTTATAATAACAATAGGTCCCTTTGAACATAATCCTAAACATCCAGTTTTTATTACCTTAACATTTTCTATTCCTTTTGCCTTTATTATTTCATCAAACCTTTTTAGAATTTCTGGAGATTTAGATGATGTACAACCCGTTCCATGGCATACTAATATATGTCTTTCAATTCCCTTATAATTCACATTTACTCGCAAATCTAATTCTTTTCTTTTTTCATTACATATTTGTTCTATTTCTTCAATTGTTTTTTTCATTTTTTTCCTTCCTTGATTTAATAAGTTATCAATGTTTATATTTTTATTGCTAAACTTACAAATAACTTATGTAATCTATTAATCATTTTGAATTAAATTGTCTAAAATTTCATCAAGTTTCTTCACTGTTGCTTTTCCGTAAACTTCTTTATTAACTGTAAATACTGGTGCTAATCCGCATGCTCCAACACATCTCATTGTGTCTAAAGAAAACTTTCCATCTGCACTTGTTTGTCCTTCTTCAATTCCTAATTTACTTTTTGCTCTTTCTAATAATTCTTTTGAGCCCTTTACAAAACATGCCGTTCCCAAGCAAATTGACACATTGTATTTTCCTTTAGGTATTAAAGTAAATCTTGAATAAAATGTGATGACACCAAAAACTTCTGCTAAAGGTACATTTAAATACTCTGATACAACTAGCTGTGATGCTTTTGGAATATAGCCATATTTAACTTGTATCTCATTTAATATTGCAATTAAATTATCTTTATCATTAGTGAATTTCTGAGCAATTTCTAGTGTTTCCCTCTTTGCTCTCTCGTCAGTACAATTTTCATCTTTTTGATTTTTATCTATATTTTCATCCATATTCTTCTCCTTTGAATAATTTATTTATCTATCCGTATTATATCAAAACAATAATTTATATACAATAAAAATACTAAAAATATTTTTATAGATGATAAGTATTTCATGTTTTTACAAAACATCAAATAGCAACATATTTTTAGAATTTTAGATTATTTAACATAAATTATTGCCTAATAAAAAACATAATATAGAAATTTTATTTTATAAGTTCGTTAACTATTGAACTTTAATATTTTTCCATATTATGTTTAATATATATTCATTTATCTTTCAATTAAATATTTTCTAATAATGGTGGTGCTATTTGTTTTTTTCTAGAAACAACACCTTCTAATAGCATTGCATCATCATTATCTAATTTCTTTTCGAAGGCTTTTTCTACTAGTTCTTTATCTTTCCCTAATGCAATTATTTTAGAATTTGTATTTACTATATCTGTTATTACAAATACAAATAAATCTAAACTTTTTTCTGAAATCTCTTTTTCTATCGCAAAAGATAATTCATCTTTTCTTGCAAAAACATCATTTATATCTGCTGTGTTAACTTGTGATATTACTATTTTTTTATCCTTTTCTTTAAACTCTTTTGAATCTAAATCAATTACTTCTTTTGCAGACATGGTACTTATGTCTGTTCCTGCTTTTAGCATATTTAATCCATATTCTGCAGCATCAATTTCTGCTATTTTTTCAAGTTCATTATATGCTTCTACATCTTTTGATGTACATGTTGGTGACTTTAATAGCAAAGTATCTGAAATAATTGCACTAAGCATTAAGATAGCAATGTTTTTGCTAATTTCAACATTTGCCTGTTTAAATAATCCGAATAATACTGTAGATGTACATCCATAAGGTTTTGCAATATAGTATAATGGTCCTATTGTTGTAAAATCAGCTATTCTATGATGGTCTATAACTGCTATTATTTCAGCATTTTCTCTTTCATCAACACTCTGTATTTTTTCGTTGTGATCAACTAAAATAACCTTTTGTCCCTTTTCAACCTTTGAGATTTCTCTTGGTATTTCTATTCCTAAATATTTAAAAACATATTCTGTTTCTTTATTTAATTTTCCTAATTTAACAGCTTCAGATTCTAATCCATAATGTTTTACTAATTCTTGCATTACTATACTAGAGCATATTGAATCTGTATCTGGGTTTTTATGTCCAAATATCAATACTTTTTCCATAATAATATTCCTTTCATATTTTTTATAATGCCATTATTATATACTTAAATATATATGTTGTCAATTAGATTTTTCATTATTGATAGTATAAATTTTTTGTAGGACATCTTTTTATAAAATCCTGAAAGTGTT
>CAZDPV010000034.1:0-14597 GCA_964507565.1 uncultured Clostridium sp. | reverse complement strand
ATATTTAGTTGAATATGCCGATTATAATTCACAATCAAAACTAGGAAATGGAGTAAATGCTAAGGCTTGGACAGGTGACTTTAATGGAGTAAGCAGTGGTGGATGTGATAGCTTAGGCATGAAATCTGGCACTTTAAGCGATGATAATTTACATTCAGTTATATATAGAGGATTAGAAGATATATATGCAGGTTTATGGCAATTTGTAGATGGAATAAACATAAAAGATTATGTTACATATATTTGTTATGATAGTGACAAATATTCAGTTGACACTTTTGATGGAAGTTATCATGCTGTGGGTTATACAAATTTCAAAACTTCTGGGCAGTGGATAACAAAACTTGGATATGATGCAAACAATCCATTAGTAGCAATGCCTATTGAAGGAAACGGATCAAGTTCTACAGGAGTATGTGATTTGAACTGGAATGCAGCAGGAAACATGATTGCCCGTGTGGGTGGTCCTTGGAACGATGGCTTGGGCTGTGGCTTTTGGTCTTGGTATTGCAACGGTGCATCTTCGTTATCGGGCGTGCGTGTTGGGGCTCGTCTTCTTAAAAACCAGTAAACAGAGGTGCGGGGGCGGTCAGCTCCTGCAAATAATACCTATCTTGTAAAATAGTTAAATATATTTTTTAAAAGTAATATAATAAAGATACAAAGGGATTTGATGTGTCTGTTGTCCTTTGCTTTGCGTTTAGGTTAGGGTTTTGCCCATGTGGGTGGCTATTTCAACAATGGTGCTAACTGTGGCTTGTGGTATTGGAATTTCAACAATGATTCTTCGAATGCGAACTTCAACATCGGTTGTCGTGTTATTATTTTTGTAAATTTAATTTTTTTATGTACACATCATTTTCCCTGCCCCTTGGCAAAAATAGAGTCGCATCTGGACTGGTTTAGTAGTTCCATTATGAATCGAAAGACCGGTAGACAAAAATAAGAATAATCAGGAGTACACAAGATGAAAAGAATAGGTAATATTTATTCAAAATTATGTGATAAAAATAATATTAAAATAGCAATTATAAAAGCATCTGCAGGTAAAAAGAAAAAGAAGAACAAAAAAATAAATCTGATGAAAAATATAAAAAAATGACAGAAGCAATGTTACAAGTATTAAAAAGCAGGGAAAAGTAAAAAAAAAGAAAAAATGATTGCAAAAATTATATTATTGTGATATACTATTTTTGTATATTTAATATACATTATTCATTTTTTAGAAATCTACTAGCCCTTAATGTAGATAATAGCAAGTCTTATTATTATAAGAAACTGCTATTTTTTATATTTTTATTATAAAATATATATAAAAGAGCTTACTTCAATTAGTAAGTTCTTTTATTTATATATTCATCATCTATTTTATTATCTAATAAACAATATTTATTTACTAATTCTGATTTTATACATTCATAATCAAATGTTAATTCAATATTTGATATTCCTATTTTTTTAATTTTTGAATTAATATTTCTTATTTTTGCTAATATATTATCTTTTTCATTGCATAAATCAATAAATTTTTGATTATATTGTTGCTTTAATTCTATTTTGCATTTTCTTTCTTTTTCAATTTGCTTTATTCTTTCTTTATTAATTTTGCAATTAGATGACAATCCTAAATTAAAATCTTGATTTATTTTTTCCATTGCTTGAGGAAATGTTAAATTATATAAATATTCTACAAATTGTATAATATCTCCTGTTCTATTACAAGAAAAGCAATAAAAACTTTTCTCATATATTTTTGCACTAGAATTTATATCTTTGTGAAATGGGCAATGATACATTGTTCTTTCTATTTTTATATTGTATTTTTCTAGTATATCTTTCATTGTTAATAAACTTAATATTTCCTCTTTCATTTAATCCTCCACAATATCAAAATAATTTTCTATTTCTTTATTTTGATTTATATGTTTAGCAATTGAATATGCTACAACTTTTCTGCATTGTTGTTTTCTATTTAATATTTTAACCATAGTTTCATAAGCGATTCCAACTTTATCAGCTATTTCTTTTTTTGTCATATTATTTGGAAATACAAAATCTTTTTTTACTATATACATCTTTATCCTCCTATAATTATATTATTATTTTTTTTATATATACTTTTTCTAGTTTTCCAAGCCTTATCAAAATATAATCCTTTATCAACAAAATCATAAACTATTGGATTTTCTTTATCTTTATCTTGTCTTTCAATTCTACCAACTGATTGAATTATAGTAATTTTGTTTTTTGTTGGAGCAATCAAAAACAATCTATTAAGTGGCTTAATATCTAAGCCTTCTCTTGCAAGAGAATATGTAGCAAATAAAAAATGTTCTTCTTTATTTCTTATTTTTTCTATTGCCTGTTTTCTCTCTTCTTTTGCCTTTTTAGATACCATACCTCCATCGATTAAAAGTCCTTCTCCTAATATTGATTTTAAATAATTAAGACCTGATAGTCTATCTGATAATACTAAGCAATAGTTGTCTTTGTTCTCTTTTAATTTTTCTAATATTAAATCATTTCTTTCAATATTTTCAGCTATATCTGTTGATAATTTATTATATAATATTGTCCCATCATATTTTTGAACATTTGAATTTATTTCATAATTAGTGTCAATTTTTTGAACTTTAGCCTTTATTATTTTATCTTTTATTGAATCTTCTCCAATTCTATATTTTACTGTATTCATTAAAGCATATAAGCATTGAGACAATCCGTCAACTCTATATCCTGTTGCACTTAATCCTATTCGGTATTCTGACACAAGATTATTTAATATTTTAGAATATTGAGAAACTTTTGTTATGCTCCCTCCAACTTCTTGAACTTCATCAACTATAATAGTGCCCCATTCGTTTTTGTATTGTAATAAGTCTATCTTAGATAAAGTCTGCCTTAGTGCAATTGTTATTAATGATCCAATTTCAACTTTACCTTCTGCAATAATTCCATATTGACCTTTTGAGATGTTAAATACATTTTGCATATAATCAACAAACTGATTAAGAATTTCTTTAGTTTGACATATTATGAGTCCTTTATAACCTATCCTTTTTATTATTTCAATTCCCATAATAGATTTTCCAGAGCCACATTTGCTTTCAAGTATTCCTCTTTTATTTCTTATCATTGCATTTACTGCATTTTCTTGATAATCATATAATTTAATATCACATTGTGGATAATCTAATTTATTATGTTTTCCAAAGTCTATATTATAATCGTCTAAATTATTATCTATCTTCCAAATATCATCGATTGTTCCTAATGGTAAAATATAAGCAGTTCCATTTTTAGAATACATCTTTATAGTTTTAGGAATATTGCCTGTCCAAAAGCCCATATTTTGTTTTTTAACGATTTCAGGGTTATTAATAGTTAATTTATCGTTGCAATATTGTTTTATTTCTTTTGAGGCATTCTCTATTGAAATTTGACTATTTATTTTTATCTTCATCTTTATCACTCCATATTTTTAATGGTATATATTCTTTCTCAACTTTTATTGATGGAACTGAATCGTAACTTATCTCTGAGTGAATATTAATTGTATGAATTGAATTGCAGTCATAATCATTTAAAATATTTTCAGCATTGGCTGATATAAATTCTCCTAATTTTTTAATTAATTTTATATAATATTCTTTACTATTTATTGTTTCTTTCATACTATTTATCCTTTCTATTTAGACCTTCTACAAATTTATTCCAATTTGTAATACTAGGTGTAATTTCTTTTAAGTTTATGTTTTTGTCATAAGATTTTAATAATTTAAAATCTATATAATATATATTATCATTCCATCTAATAACTAATATCATATTTGTATTATTGCATTTCTTAAAATCCTCATAAGCTAATATTTGATTACATTCTATTCGACTAAGTGGAAATAATCCATTTTTAGCATCTAAATTCTTACACTCAATTTTATATGCAATATTATTTTTTATAGCCGTAATATCTCCATTTTGACTTCCACATATAGATTTTTCATGATATTCAGGATAATATCCATTTTGTCTAAGCCACCAGCAAAACTGCTCTTCAAATTCTTTACCGTTAGTTTGACTTTTTATACCCATTCTACTTCTCCTATAATCAATTTTAAGGCACTATGTATTTAAAAAAATATATTATAGTGCCTTATTTACTATTTATATTATTAAAAAGGCAATTCATCATCATTTATTTGTTGAAATTCTACTTTTGCTTGTGTTAATTTTTCAGCTGAAACATTTGAATTTGTATTTATTGGAGAAGTATTTTCATCTTTCTTTCCACAAAAATCAAACGATTCCATAATTATTGCATTATGATACTGCATATTTCCGTCTTTATCTTGATAATTATTATTTTCAATTCTTCCTTCTAATACTATTTGATTTCCTTTATGAAGATAATTAATTACAGTTTCTGCAAGTTTTCCAAATACAGTTATTCCAAAAAAGTCTGTTTTCTTTTCTTCTCCTTGCTTAGTATATTTTCTATTTACTGCTATATTAAATCTTGCAATAGCTGTTGTGTCATTAGTCTTATTTTCTGGTTCTGTTGATAAATTTCCTTTTAAAATTATTTTATTCATTTTCTTTATTTCCTTTCTTTGTAACTTTTTTAGTTGTTTTCTTTACAGATGTAGTTTTAGCTTTCTTTTTGCTATCTTGCTCTATTATTGTAATTCCTAATTCTTTCAATATTGTATTTGAAAATTCAGTATTTTCTTTTTTACATAATGATATGATTTTATCACTTGTATTTCTAAGTACTTGTATATTATATTCTAAGTTTTTAATACTATTATCTTTTACAATATTTTCTTTTAATGCTTGGTTTACAATTAATTTATTCAAGTCAACCGATTTGTCATTTTTTTTGTTTTTTTCTTTTTTTAAATCGTCCTCCAATGAATTTATTATCTCAAATTGAGTTTGAGCTAATTGCTCTAAATCCTTATTTCTTCTTACTAAGCTAAATGGTTTATACCATTTAATTTCATTTCCTAATTTTTTTGATTTTTTCATTTTAATTTTCCTCCTTAAAAAATTCATCATAATAATATATTTTTTCGACTTTTTGTTTTGATATGCAATAGTCGCAATGATGACAAGCTATTGATTCTACTTTACCTTCTTTTATTTTTTGCAATATAGGTAAATATTGTTTTAACTTTTCTAATTCTATATTCATTTTTTCTTGTGGTATTTCAAGTAATGCTCTTCTTGAATATTCTTGCTTTGTTGCTACTGCAATTATAAATGGTAATTTGTTTCCTGTATTTTGCCTAACTATTTCTTGATATAATGCTCCTTGTAATATATAGTTATAATAGTCAATAAAATTTTCTTTTTGTCCAGTAACTTCATTCCATATTAAATCTAAGTTTGCCATTGCTTTTAAGTCTATTATTGCTTTATTTTTAAAATAAGAATCTATTTTAATTTTAACTGGAACATTTGATATTTCTCCTGTCATTATTACTTGATGTTCTCCTGATAAATATTTAAAAAACATTTCGTCATTTTCTATTTGATTTAATACACTATCTGCTATTTTATATGGAGCTTTTAATTCTCCATTTTTTAATAATATTTCTGGATGTTTTGCTTTAAATATATCTAATGTTCCAGAAATAGCTTCATCAATATAGCTTGATACTAACATTGCATTGCTAGGCTCTTCTATAAATTCATTTTTAAGTTTTGCTAATGCACAAGCTTCACATTTTATAAAATCTTTTATTTGAGAACTACCAGTATATTTTATATTGTTTTCTTGGCTAAAATAATTCTCTTCACATAAATTATTGCTATTCATAATTCCTCCTATTTATTTATTCCAAACATACTATTTATATTGTGTAATTTATCGCTACTGTTACATTTACTGTTTGCAAATCTTTACTTGAACTAGATGCAGACAATTCAAATTTTTGTGTTCTACAATCAATTAAATTTATCTTTTCTATATATGGAACTTTAAAATTAATTCCTTCTTGTATCATTGTATCTTGTACCTTACCAAATTTTGTTTTAACTCCAACATATCCTGTTTTAACTGTTGTTATTGAATTAAATATTGTTATTATTATAAATAATACTAATATGCCAATTAAAGAATACTTTGTATATTCCCTAATCTTATAATTCAATTCTAATTCTTCTCTAGTGTAATCTTCATATCTTTTATTTTTCATTTTAATATTTCCTTTCTATATCTCTCTTATAATCATTTCATTGCTATTATTTGTCTTAGTTGCTATAAATTGTAAACCAGCCTTTTTACATTTTTCGTATATTTTTTCTTTGTTTTCATCGCTTAATTTTTCTATTCCGTCAAGTAATATTAATTTTAATGAGTTAGGCTTACTTATTGCTACATCAACACATAACATAAGTTGCTCTCCTTCACTTAAGTTATTTATAGGTTTTCCATCTATTAAAGGCTTTCCATCTACAACTGTTAAACCTTCAACTGGTATTTTAGCATTTTTTAATATTTCTCCTGGCAATGTTCTAGCTAATTCTATTTTATTTGTTAATTCTTGTGATTTCTTGTCTAATTCATCGCATTCAACTTTCATATCCATCATTCTGTTATATTCATTAATATGTTTCTTCATTTCTTCTGCTAAATCACATTCAGATTGTAAGCTAGAAGTATCTATTATTTGTTTATTTGCATAATTATCTGCTATTTTCATATCTTCATTTAATTTATCAATTTTATTTTGAGATTCTAATTTTGCAATTTTTAATTTATCTTCTAATGTTATTTTTAAAGATTCTATTTTATCTTCATTAGCTTTAATTTGAGTCTTTAATCTTTCATTTTCAGATAGTAAATTTTCTTTTTCAATTTGAATATTTTTTTCTTCTGCTGCTCTTTTAATTTCATATTCCGCAACTATAGAATTTTTCTTATTTGCAAATCCTTCTTTAAATGCTTTTGCTTTTTCAATTAAATTGTTATTTTCTTTATCAGAAGACAATTCTTTTAATTTGCTAACTAAATTAAATTCTTCCCATTTTTTTGCATCATATTTGTCTGGTATGTCTTTAGCAATATCTTCAATAAATGCTAATTTATTTCTTTTTTCTCTATTTAAATCTTGTCTTTTTAAAAAATATGGAGATTTTTCACTTTGTATATCATTTAATACTTGTAGTAAATTTTGGTCATAATTTACATCTGGAAGTTCTCCAAACCAATTCTTTATCGTTTCTAAGTTCCAATCAAATTCAATTAAATCAAGTATTGTTCTATTTTTTTCTTGTTCTGTCATTTGAGAAAATTTAATTGGATCAAGTTGCATTTCTGAAAAAATATTTTGTAAAAATTTTTCAGGGCTATTTACTTCTTCTCCATTTTCTTTTATCATTTTGTAATCACTTGAATTTGTCCTTTTTTTTCTGTCAATAGATATTCCAGTATCAGTTTCAATGTATATTTCTCCTTCATTTTCTCCTTTTTTTACTATCAAATCTCTATCTGAACTGTTTGTTAAAGCATATTTTATAGCATCTAATATTGATGTTTTTCCAATTCCATTTTTCCCAGATATTTCAACTGATTTTCCATCTAGCTGTTGTTCTTTAATTCCAAATAAATTTGTTATTTTAATTTTGCTTATTTTCATTTTTATTCCTCTTTTCTTTTAATATTTTCCACAATGGATAATTCATTTCATGCCATTCTTCTTTAATTTTATTACTTCCAATTTTTTGTTTTAATCTTGTTCTTTTTAATTTTCTTTCAAAATTACTCATTAGGTGTTCCTCCTAGAATATCATTTATTTCTTTTCTAGCTTCTCCATCTGAGTATGTAAGTTCATTTTCCTTTGCTCCACATTCGGTGCATAATGTTTTGCCAAATTTTCTTTGTGCATATAATGCTACTTCCATTGCACTCATATTTCCATAAGACTTTATTTCTTTACCACAATCTGCACATATAGGAATGTCATCGCCTTCGTTAAGCCATTTAAGTAATTTTTCTCCTGTTTCAATATTAGGAGATATCTTATCATTTACAGGGAATGAATTTATTCTTGATTTATTAATTGTTGCATTGTGGTCTTGATCCATTGAGAATACTATTGTCATTTCATAATCAAGTCCTTTTCTAAATTGTGGTTTCATTCCAACTTTAACAATTTTTGTTTTACCATTGTTATCTTTTTCTTGAGCATAATCTGTTTCACTTCTTATTGTACAAATTACATGACATGGACTTGTTAAAATTGCATCTACTAATTTTCTGTGTAATGGAGTAACATCTGCCCAAGCAGTATATCCATTTTGTGTTCTCTGTTTCTTCATTGCTGTATCGTGAAGATCAAGTAATCCTCCTTCTGCAGTCCAAGCATGAGTTAAGCTATCAATTATAATAACTTCTATTTCAGCTTTTTCACAAAAGTCAATTGCTTCAATATACTTTTGGGGAGTAAATGGTGCATTTATTTGTCCTGTCTTATATTTACCTGTTTTACTATTGTTGCATAAATCTTCATATAAATTTGCACTTTCTCTTTCAGTATCTATTACTGCTATTTTGCTCCAATCTTTTGTAATACCATAAGCTATAAGTAATGCCGAATAAGTTTTCCCTGAACCAGATGGTCCATCAATTGCTAACCTTAATTTTGCTTTACTTCTTTTTGCTTCATTCAAATTAAACATTTTATAATTCCTCCTTATTAAATTTATTATTATAATATCATATTATTAACACTGTGTCAATAGTTTTTAAAAAAAATATTTTTTTATTATCTTTCATTGTTTTATAATTTCAATTAAATAAATTATATTCTCATCTAAGTCTATATAATGTGAAAATGTTTTATTGTTTACTTTAATTTCCTCCTCTTTTGATAATATCTTTTTTATATCTGCTTTACCTTCGACTGAATATTTTAATTGATAATATCCTCTATCTTCACTAGTATAAATATAATCGTTATATTTAAAAGCAAGCCATTGCTTTTTAGGATTTTTAATTGATGTAAGTCTATGTTTGTCATAATTAAATTCTAACATTCTATTTCCTTTCTATATTTGCATTTTTTAAAATTACATTTTTTCTCTTTAATATCTTTTCTATCTAAATAACATTTATGAAGTTCGCAATATGCAACCGTTTTATTTTTTTCTCGTAATTTACCATATAAACACATTACAACATTCTTTTTCATTTATTCTCCTTAGTCTAATACATCTTTTATATTCTTATCATATTCATTAGTTAAATCTACAATACAATCTGATATTTCTTTTATTCCAGAATAATCTTTTGAATCAAATAATATTCTTTGCCATTTAAACAATATATTAAATACATAATCATATTTATCTATTATGTTATCATTGGAACTATCTATTGTGAATTTATCTAATGCAATACGAATATTGTTTTTATATATGTCTTTTATTTTATCATGTGTAATTTTCCTTTGAGCTTCAATTATCATTACGATAGAATTATATAAAAATCCTTCCATTTTTACTCCTTTCCCTATTTAGTGGTATGTTTAGTCGTCTTATTTTGAGTTCCATAAATATCTGTTTTTAAAAAACATTCTCTAATTCCCGTATTTTTATTTTTAAATAATATAAAATTTTCATATTCTTTTATTTTTTCCATATTTTTTATATTCATCTTAATTATCTCCTAATTTTATTATTTCTTCCATTTATTCTTCTTTATCATTTTCTACTAATCCATCATCATTTTTATCATAATATGGGTTTGAATATATTTCATCTGATACAAATTCTGGTTCAATTTCTATTCTTTCAGTTCCAGTAGCTTCATCTAAATATTTTTTTGCATAATCTCCTACACAATCATGACATATATCTATAAACTTTAAACTATCTATGCTATCATTTCCCCAATCATTATGAGAAATAGATACACTATAATATTTACCACTTAATTTTTTACCACACACATCGCATCTTATATATTCTAATGATCTATATTTTTTAATAACTTTTTTTATTTCTATTTCTTTTCCAAAATATTTCATATTTGCTCTCCTTTCAATATATTTTCAAGTTTTTCCTTGTTTTCTAAATTAGGATGTGATACTTGATTTTCCCAATTTATATAGGTATTTATATTTACACCTACTTCTCTTGCTACTTGTACTTGCGTTAGTTTTAATTTTTTTCTTTGCTCTTTATAATTCATTTTTTCTCCTTTCTTAACATTAAATATACTACTACTTCTACTACTTGTCAATAAAAAATATAAAAAAAAATAGAAGTTCTTTATTCTTCTATTTCTACATATATTTTTTTAAAAAAAAATAAGAAGAAAGCAAGATTCGAACTTGCGAAGAGCCTTTTCATGCTCTAAACAAAAACATTAATTGTCGCCTTAAACCACTCAGCCATTTCTTCATATATCTTAATAAAATGTTGGTGCTACTAAACCATTACATTGCACCTTAATATATTAAAATTCCCAGCACCAACAGGTCTTAAGTAATATATTTGTTTTTTTTAAATTGTAAATTTGATTCTTTCACAATTTATGGTTAGTCTAATGCTACAAAGTGTTAATTAAAACTTAAATTGTAGTCTTATATAAACATTATATGGATAAGGATTTACACCTTATATGAAATGCCAGCTTACACTTCTACACCACTTCTGATACGGTTACCACTGAATTTAATTTGACTCTGATAAAAATCAACTAAGCGTCTACTTGTTCCGCCACCATATATAAAATTATACTTTCCATTTATAATAAAAGAGGGAGTCTTAATGAAAAATTTGATAGGAAACCTCAGCTATTTATAACCTATCTATGCTTTTCAAAATTATATTTCTAGATTGCTTATTATATATAATTTCTTAACATTCTTTAGCTCATTTATTTTTCTAGCCCCACGAGTCAATCCTCTGTGCTTAGGTTTTAAATTTTATACGTTTACTATGTGGGTTAGGATTTGCACCTAACATAATATAAGATAGGCGTGTACTGACGCCTCGTTTTACTTCTTGTCCGATAGCTGAAACACAAACCCTACAGCTATCAGTCTTGCCCGCTTGGTATGTATCTATTGTACATAAAATACCGAACAAGTTCTCTTATATCTGATTAACGTCTACCTATTATAATTAGCTGTACTAATTATTTTACCATATAAATCTATATGTCTATTCCGCCACCACATATTTTTATTCTTTATATTTTACTTCATCATATTGTTTTTTTAACTCTTCTATTGCTTCTTTTGGTGTATCTTCTTCTATTATTGCTACTAATTTTTTTGTTTCATCATAATATGTATATTTAATATATTTCATTTCAAGTTCTCCTTTTTTCTATTTTTCATTTTATTATTGTTACTTTTAATAATATAATCAAATTCATAAAAAGGCTCTCTTCTCTTGCTGTCTTTATAGTTAATACATTTGTAACTTTTTACATTGTTCTTTTCTTTTTGCTCTATTTCCATACAATCTGAGCATTTGTTGTTCATACAGAAGTTGCATAATTCTTTTCTAATTACTTCTTCCATCTTTTTCTCCGTTTTATTTTATTATATCATTTTATTACTTTTAAATCAATATTATTTACCATATTTTAAATAATATTTATGCCTTGAAAAATTATGCTTTTCTTTTCTTTCTAATAACTTGTTAAATTTTATTATATCTTCTCTTTGCTTTTCTTTAAATTCATCACTGTTGAACCTAATATATATGTTAATTATATTTTCATTTCTATTTGTATATTCAAAATTGATATTTTTTGTTTTTTGCTTTTCTTTAAATTCATCACTATTAAATCTAGTATATATATTCATTATATCTTCATTTCTATTTGTATATTCAAAATTGATATTTTTTGTTTTTTGCTTTTCTTTAAATTCATCACTATTAAATCTAGTATATATATTCATTATATCTTCATTCCGTCACTGAAAACTTATAAAAAGTTATAAAAACTCTTATGTTTCATTCCTTTTTCATTGTGTCTGTTTTCATATCAATAAATTAATACTACTCACATTTGATATAACATTTCAAAGGCGTAAATTCCTGCTTAACGTGCAGTACATATCTGTAATAACTTTAAAGTGTTATACTACAGATTTAATACCTAAAACATTTTCTCCATATGCTCTCAAGTTTAATGCAGCCTGATAATCTCTATCTATTACGTTTCCACATTCAGGACATATATAAATTCTATCTGATAATTTCAGATTTTTATTTATACATCCACAATTTGAACATAGCTTGCTTGATGGAAAATATCTATCAGCTTCAATAAACTTAATGTTGCTCCAAGATGTTTTATATTGAATTTGTCTATAAAACTCATATAAACATTGCTCTTGTATTGCTTTGGATAAATGTTTATTCTTCATCATGTTCATTACACCTAAATTTTCAAGAACAATAAACATTGGTTTTTTGTTTACTATTTCAGAAGTTGTTTGATGTAAATAATTATGACGAATATTTGTTAAGCGCTTGCTTACTTTTAAAAGTTCTTTTTCACTTTTTATAATGTTGCGTGTTTTACAGTAACTCTCTCCTTTTTTATTTTTTAAGTATTTTCTACTTATTTTACGTTGCAATCTACGTTGTTTCTTTTTTAATTTCTTTACCTTACTTGTTTTGTTAATGTTTTTATAAGTGTTCCCATCTGAACATATTGCTAAGTCTTTAATACCTAAGTCAATTCCAACACCTTGATTGTATGGATTAGTAGTACAATCTTCATATTCTACCCCAACAGAAATCCACCAATGCAACCCGTCATATGTTATACGAGGATTTGTGTATTTTGAATCAACTGGAATCCTATTCTTTTCAGCAAGTTTAATCCAATTAATCTTTTGTTTATTTTGTTTCTTACTCATTGTGAATCCCTCAATCTTAACATGATTTTCATTGAACTGAATCTTTATATTGTCTTGATAGAATGCTGGAGTAGATTTTCTTTTACTCTTGAATTTAGGATATTCACATTGTCCTTTAAAGAATCTCTTATAAGTATTGCAAGCGTCTTTAATTGCTTGTTTGGTTACATTATTACTAACTTCATTTAACCATTGAAAATTGTCTTGCTTCTTCAATTGTGTAAATTCTTTTCGTAAATCATTATCTGATATGAATTTGTTTCCTTGTTTATGATTTTCTTGCTCTTTTGCAATTGCCCAATTATAAGCAAATCTAGCAGTATTAGCATATTGAAATAGTTTTGTCTTTTGTTTATTGTTTGGTAACAACATTACTTTAATTGACTTTATCATCCTCGTCATCTCCTTTCTCAATTAATTCATCAATCATTTTTCTAGTTCTATTAGCTCTTCTTGCCTCCTTTCTATTCCAATTTGTACTGTTATTTTATCTTTATAATGTGTTCCTGCTATATCATATTCTACATAAGTTATATATAAAAATCTTTCTTTTTTTGTATAATCGTTGTTTAATATTTGTTCTTTAACTGTTACAATATAATCTTTTAATTGTTTTATATCTTTTTTATTATCTATATAAATATTTTTTATACTATCTGATAATACTAGAAAATATTTATCGTATAGATCCAACTCTTTATTTAACTTATTTATTTTTTGTATTTTATTTATCAATTCTTCTAACTTCATTTATTATTTCTCTTTTCATTGTTTTTATTTATTATATTTACTTTTTCTTGTTCAAATGTATATTTCTTTTCTGCTATTATTTTTAGTATTTGTGTATCATCATTATATGCTAGTCCATTAAGAGCATCTAAAATTATTTTACAAATATTATCAATATCACTTTTTTTAGTATGATAATTATTTTCTTTTAATATATATTCTCTTTGTTTTTTGCTGTATGATTTTGGAATTGGAAATATTGCTATTATGTTTATCTTCGTTGGACCTATTATAGTTTCTTGATTTTTATATTTTTTTAAATAGCTTATTTTGACTAAATTTTCGTAGTTTATTGTTTTAGTTGGTGTATATGTTCCAAACTTGCCTAAACGAGGTCTACCCTTTGCTACTGGTGTTCCTATTACTTCAAATTTCATCTTTAAATCCTTTCTTTAAATCCATCTTATTTCTGGATTTCCTGTAAATCCCTTTTCCCATATATACCAGCAATAACAAATTGCCATTGCTTTATATTTTTCAAAATCTCCATTCATAGCACATAATTGTCTAGCACTATTTACATATATGTATTTTAAAGGATATTTTTTAAAGAATTGTAGTCTTGCTTTTCCTTCTAAAAACTGTATTTTTAAAAACATTATGCAATAACAACCATTTTCTAATATATTTAATGAGTGTTCTACAAATTCTTGTGCAAATTTATATGGTGGGTTTGTTAATATGTCCCCCTTCCATTTTTTATCAGTTTTTAAAAAATTAATATTTGGTGTTCCGAATCCTCTATCAATTAAATCTGAGCTTATTACTTTATAACCTTCTTCTTCTAATAACTTGCTTAAATGTCCTTCTCCACAAGCTGGTTCCCATATATTTTTATGTAATTGAATATTATCTTTTGTAAGTTTATCTAAAAATATTTTTAATGCTTTTGGATCTGTAGCATAATAATCATT
>CAZDPV010000033.1:0-17004 GCA_964507565.1 uncultured Clostridium sp. | reverse complement strand
ATCTTTTATTCAATTATTTTATAAAATTTCCCTACACAAAGTTTATACTAACTAAGAAGTAAAATTTTTGTAACATTTTTGTAATATTTTATATATTTTTTCTCATTTCACATTGACTTTTATAGAAAATAAAAATATAATAGATACATGATTGTTAAAGATTATACAAGGAGGAAAGTTATGGGTGAGGTTATAGTCATAACATCTGGAAAAGGTGGAGTAGGAAAAACTACTACAACAGCTAATCTTGGTGCAGCACTAGCTTTGAAAGGTAAAAAAGTAGTGCTAATAGATACTGATATTGGTTTAAGAAACCTTGACGTTGTAATGGGACTAGAAAATAGAATAGTATATGACATAGTAGATGTAGTTGAAGAAAAATGCAAACTTAGACAAGCTTTAATAAAAGATAAGAGATTTACAGACTTATTTTTATTACCAGCAGCCCAAACTAGAGATAAAAGTGCAGTAAATGAAGAACAAATGAAAGATTTAACAACAAAATTAAGAGAAGAATTTGATTTTATATTGATAGACTGTCCAGCAGGAATAGAACAGGGATTTAAGAATGCAATAGCTGGTGCGGATAGAGCAATAGTAGTAACAAATGCAGAAATATCATCAATTCGTGACGCAGATAGAATAATAGGATTATTAGAGGCTTCAGAAATAAAAAATCCAGAATTAGTAATAAACAGATTAAGACCGGAAATGGTTAAAAGAGGCGAAATGATGGATGTTGAAGACATCCTAGATTTATTATCAATAGATTTAATTGGAGTAGTACCAGAAGACGAAAACATTATTACACAAACTAATAAAGGAGAACCAGCCGTATCTAATAAAAAAGCTCCATCAGGAAGAGCATATATGGAGATTGCAAGAAGAATACTTGGTGAGAATGTAGAAGTAACTATACCTGGTAGAAAAAAAGAAAATTTTTGGGATAAATTTAAAAAAGTATTCAAAAAATAATAGCAAGGTGGAGGAAGAAAATGTTTGAGAACATAATAAAATTTTTCAAGAAATTAAATAAAAAAGAGGAAGAAAAAACAAATAAAGAAACAGCAAAAGAGAGATTACATTTGGTTTTAATGCAAGATAGAGCAAATGTTTCAGCAGATTTCTTGGAAATGATGAAACAAGAAATTATTGATGTAATAAAAAAATATATAGATGTCGATGAAGGAGAGATTGACGTTAAATTAACCAATAAGCAAAATAGTGACGGAACAACTGGAGCACCGGCACTCTATGCAAATATTCCAATAATAAGTATAAAAAATGATACAAGAGTTTTGAACGAAAAGAAGGAAAATGCTATCAATAAAGAGAATAAAACAATAAAATCTGAGGAAAATATTGAAAACGTAAAAGACGTAAGTAAAGTGCAAGAAATAGAGACAATAAAGACTAATAATAGTGATATAGAAAAAAGTTCAGAACAGGGAAAAACAAGCCAAGTTAAAAAAAGTTCAAAAAACAAAAAGGAAAGTTCAAAAAATAAAAGTAAAGATTTAAAAATAAAACCACAAGAAAAAACAGAGGGGAAAAATGAAGAAAAGAATAGCTAAAAACCTAGAATGGTCAATACTTATTTGTACAATCCTATTAGTAATAATAGGATTATTTGCTATATATTCAGCAACCATAAACTCTGGGTTAGAAGAATTTAAAAAACAAATAATATGGATAATAATAAGTATTCCATTTTTAATAGCTGTTATACTAATAGATTATGACACTATAGCTAAATTTTCTCCAATATTATATGGCATTATATTACTAGCGCTAATTGCGGTATTATTTACAAGTCCAATTTCAGGGGCAACAAGTTGGTTCTCATTTGGAATATTTTCTATTCAACCATCAGAATTTGCTAAGATAATTTTAGTTCTATTTCTAGCTTTAATAATGTCTAGAATGATGAAAAAAGGAACTAAAGAAATAAATAGACCAACAAGACTTTTATTATTATTGCTGGTTATTGGAGTACCATTATTGCTAATAATTAAACAACCAGATTATGGCACAGCAATAGCATTCATAGTTGCTTTTATGTTTATGCTTTTTGTTGGTGGAATAAATAAAAAATATATAATTTCAGGAATCCTTTTAGTAGTAATAACAGTTCCATTACTATATATTTTTATTTTACCAGAACATGCAAAAAAAAGAATTGACGTATTCTTAAATCCGGAAATAGATCCACGTGGTTCAGGGTACAATCTAACTCAATCAAAATTAGCAATTGGAGCAGGAGAATTATTAGGAATGGGCCTATTAAAAGGAAACCAAACACAATTAGGATTCTTATATCCAAAATCAACGGACTTTATATTTTCTGTAATTGGAGAAGAAATGGGATTTATAATAGCAGCTGCAATAATAATTTTATATGTAGTCCTTATTACAAAAGCAATATTTATATCCAAAACTGCAAAAGATGATTTAGGAGCACTTATATGTGCGGGAATAGTAGGGATATTCTTCTTTCATATGATTGAAAATATAGGAATGACTATGGGATTACTGCCAATAACAGGAGTTCCACTACCATTTGTAAGTTATGGAGGAAGTTCAATGCTTAGTAACTTTATAATGATTGCATTATTACTGAACATTAGTGGAAGAAGACAAAAAGCAATTTTTATGGAATAAGAACTAAAAAACTGGAAGGATAATATAATGCTCAAAGAATTAAAAATAGGAGATGTAACACTAAAAAACAACATAATTTTAGGACCTATGGCGGGATTGACAGACAGACCATTTAGAATAATATGTGAAAAATTTAATCCAGGATTAGTAACAACTGAAATGGTAAGCAGTAAAGCCCTTTTTTATAAAGATGAAAAAACTAAAACGTTATTAAATATAAAAGGAGAAAGAAGACCAATATCAGTTCAAATTTTTGGAAGCGATATAGAAGCAATGAAATATGCAGTAAAATACATAAATCAAGAAAAAATCGCTGATATAATTGATATAAATATGGGATGCCCTGCACCTAAAATTGTAAAAAACGGAGATGGCAGTAAATTATTATTAGATATAGAAAAGGTTAAAACTATAACAAGAGCAGTCGTAGAAGAATCAAATGTTCCGGTTACTGTAAAAATAAGAAAAGGATGGGACAAAGAACATATTGTTGCAGTAGAAACAGCAAAAGCTATTGAAGAAGCAGGAGCGTGTGCTATTACAATTCATGGAAGGACTAGAGCTGAATTTTATTCGGGACAAGCTGACTGGAATATAATAAAAGAAGTTAAAGAAAATATAAAAATTCCTGTAATAGGAAATGGAGACATAAAAAGTCCAGAAGATGCAAAAAAAATATTTGAACAAACAAATTGCGATGGAATAATGATATCAAGGGCAAGTTTAGGAAATCCATGGATATTCAAACAAGTAAACGAATATTTACAAGGAAAAGAAATAAGTAATATAAATTCAGATGAGAAGCTAAAAATAATACTTGAACATATAAACTTAGAAGTAGAAGAAAAAGGAGAAAATATTGGAATAAAAGAAATGAGAAAGCACATTTGTTTTTATTTAAAGGGAGAAAAAGGAGCATCTGAAATAAGAGAAAAAATAAATCATACAGATAGTCGTTATGAAGTAGAAAAAATTTTATCAGAATATTTTACCCAAACTATAATATAATAAAAATAAATAACATTTTAAAATGTTATTTATTTTTTTATATAATTTAAAAAACATAAGGCATTATAAATTATATAAATTTACATTAAGGGGGAGTATAAAAGTGAAAAATAAAGTTGCTAAAATTGTAATTGCAATGACTATGATGGTAATCATTATTCTTATAATTTTTAAATTATTTGCAAAAAAAGATTATAAAATAATTGAAAGTGGAAATAATAAGAGTATTCAAGAGATAGAAAAATGTATCTTAAATATAAACTCATATAAAGCAAAGATAGAAGTTTTAATAAAAAGTAATAAAAATGAAAACAAATATGTTTTAGAACAAATTGTAAAAAATTCTGAGTATTGTAAGCAAACCACATTAGAGCCAAAAGAATTAGAAAATATGGAAATTAGTTATGAAAATGGGATGCTAATAGTAAAAAACAACAATTTAGAACTAAGTAAAATATATAGAGATTATCCATACATAACAGAAAATCAATTGTTTCTAACAGATTTTTTAGAAGAATATAAAACAACACAAAATAAAAAGATATATGAAAAAGAAAATAAAATAATATTGGAAATTAACGAAAAAGATAATAAATATGTAGGTAGCAAAAAAATGTACATAAAAAAAGAAAATTTGAAACCAGAAAAAGAAGAAATAATGGACATTAACCAAAAGAGCAAAGTTTACATATTATATGATGAGATAGAATTAAATATTTAAGATATATCATCTCTAATTTAATAAATGGAGAAATAAATATGACGATAAAAAGAGGAGATATGTTTTATGCAGATTTAAGCCCAGTTGTGGGTTCTGAACAAGGGGGAATTAGACCAGTCGTAATTATTCAAAATGACATGGGAAACAAATACAGCCCAACTGTAATAGCAGCAGCAATCACATCACAATTGGGTAAAACAAAATTGCCAACGCATATAGCAATAGGATCTCAAAATGCAGGATTAAAAACTGATTCAGTAATACTTGCTGAGCAGGTTAGAACATTAGATAAAAGTAGACTAAAAGAAAAAATTGGACATATAGAAGATCAAAGCTTAATGTCACGAATAAATAATGCACTAGGAGTAAGCATAGGACTTGAATAATAAAATAAAACTACTTTCTTAGATAGCAATATCTAAAAAGTAGTTTTTATAAAAGTTAATTGTTTAAATTCTAAACCTTTAATTTCTTTATGATTTTAATTTCTTTATAAAGATCTTCTATTCTCTGTTTTCTAATTACTAAAGCATTTTGATATTGTGATAAAATTTCTTTATAATTTTCAATAGTTTCACCTGGTTGCAAAAGTAGTTTCATACCAGTAAGATAATAATCTTTAGCAGAAGCTTTATTACTATTATTCATTTTAGACTCATATTTTAATACATTTTGCAGTCTTTTTTTCTGCTCTTTTAAGTAATTAACATAGTTCATAACACTACTTATTTCATAAAGAATATCATCGATAACAGTCTTAAACAAATACTTTAATGGCTTAGGATTTATTTTTCCTAGTTTTTCATTTTGCTTTAACTGATCGAGTGCAACTAAAGATTTGGGTGGTTGGGAATCTTTAATCAAATCTTTTAATGTTTCAGAAATATTAACATGGGTTGTATACTGTCTTTTAGTAACTAATGCATCATATTCATCAGCAATTCTAATAATTTGAGCGGAATATGGAATATCATTTTTTTTCAAACCTCGAGGATAGCCAGTTCCATTAAGAGATTCATGATGATACCAGGGACCATCAGAATATGGCCTTAAATTCATATCTTTCATACATAATTCATATCCAAGAGTAGTATGAGTTTTAATAATTTCATATTCTTCATTGGTTAATTTGCCATCTTTATTTAGTATCTCTTTAGGAATAAACATTTTACCAACGTCATGAATATACCCAGCAATCATGCAATGAATTGTAAACTGATTATTACAATGCATATATTCACAAATTCTTGTAGAAAGATTCGAAACATTTAGGCAGTGAAGCTGAGTAAAACTATCTAGGCTACTCATAACAGATAAACTGCTTTGAAGAGAAGAATCTAGATCTTTTAACTTTATATTGCTAGGACTATAGAAATCATATTTTTCAATAAACATAATTAAAACTCCTTTATTATAAAAATAATATAACATTATTTTTATAATAAAACAATACAAAATGAGAAAATAATAACTTTTTAAAATATAGACAAGAAGCGAGATTTGTGATAATATGCTACAAGAAGAGGGAAATATCATGAAAAAAATATTATTACATTGTGCTATGAATAAAGAAGCTGTGCAAGTGGCAAATAAACTTAATTTAATAAAGAAAACCGACAATATATATGAAAAAGCTAACATCACATTACTAATAACAGGAATTGGAAAGCAAATAGCAGCAATAGAAGTAACTAGATATTTAGAGAATAATAATAAACCAGATATAATAATAAATATTGGCTATGCGGGGTCAACAAAAGTTCCAGTAGGACAATGGGTAAATATATCAGAATCATACAATTACGAATGGGATATTCCAGGAGAAGAAAAATTCAGAATGAAAGACATTGGAAACCAAAGTCTTGAAAAAATAGATGGGATGATGACCTTAGAATGCTATTCAGCAGAAGGATTTGTGACAAAAACAGAAATTAAGGAAAATGTCATTTTTGATATGGAGTTACATTCACTTGCAATAATATGTGATTTATACAAAATAAAACTATTGTCATTAAAAAAAGTGAGTGATAATCTAAGCTTGGAAAGTTATTATAACAATATAAATATTAAAGAAGTAATGGAACTTGAAAGTAGTATAGATTATATTAAAAAGTTTATGAGTGATGACTTTTAAAAACTCAAATATACATTAAGGAAAAGAAAACATGTATTTAAAAAGACTAGAATTGCAAGGCTTTAAGTCTTTCGCAGATAGAACAACTTTGGAATTTCAAAAAGGAATTACAGCAGTAATTGGACCTAATGGATCTGGTAAAAGTAATATTTCTGACGCTATTAGATGGGTTTTGGGCGAGCAAAGTATTAAATCTTTAAGGGGATCTAAATCAGAGGACATCATATTTGCAGGAACTCAAAATAGAAAATCTTTAGGATTTGCAGAATGCTCACTTGTAATGAGTAATGAAGATGGAAGCTTACCTATTGAATATTCTGAAGTAACTGTAACAAGAAGATTATACAGAAGCGGAGAAACAGGATATTTCATAAATAAAGTTCCATGCAGGCTAAAAGATATTTTAGAATTATTTATGGATACAGGAATAGGAAAAGATGGATATTCCATAATAGGTCAAGGAAAAATAGATGAAATACTAAGTAATAAATCAGAAGATAGACGTCACATTTTTGAAGAAGCTGCTGGTATTGTTAAATTTAGAACAAGAAGAGAAGAATCTGAAAAAAAGCTGGAACAAACAAAGGTAAACTTAATTAGAATAAATGATATATTAACTGAGATAGAATCTAATCTAGAACCACTTAGATTACAATCAGAAAAAGCAAAGAAGTTTTTGGATTTAAGAGAAGAGTTAAAAAACATAGAAATAGGACTATTTATATATAAAATAGATAGCTTTAAAGCCAAACTTGAAGAACTACAAAAGGACAAAGACATATTTGAAAATCAAGAACTTGAGGAAAATAATAAATTAGATGAAATGCAAGACTTAAAGGAAAAATTAAAACAAGAATTAGAAAATATAAACTGCGAAATTGAGAGATTACAAACTCTTGGCTTTGAAAGTAAAAATACGATTGAAAAAATAACATCGAATATAAATATAAGCAATGAAAGAATTATAAATAATTCGGAAAATAAGGAAAGAACAGAAAACGAAATAAGACAAGCTTCTAAGAATATAGAAGATTTAGAAGAAGAAAGAAAAAATAAAGAATTAAAAAGAGAAAACTTGAAGGCTAATAAAGAGAAATTCACAAAAGAATTAAATGAAAAGCAAGAGGAATTAAATAAAATCACCGCTAAAATGAGTAACAAAGAAAAAGAAATAGAAAATAAAAAGAAAACATTAGAAGAACAATCTGAAATTAAATACCAATTGCAAAACAATATTACAGCCAAAAACACAACATACGAAAATGATGAAAATAGGAAGAAAATACTTGAAAAAGAGCTTATAAATGTAGTATCTGAACTAGATGAAAAAAGAGAAAATAAAAACATTTTAATTAAAAATTTTAATATCAAAGAAAAAGAAAGAAATGATAATAAAAATAAATTAAATGAAATACAAAAAGAAAAAATTAAAATAGATAATAGAACAAAAGAATTTGAAACAATAATTGCTAATCTAACAGATGATAAAAGAATGAAAACATCAAAACTTAACTTTTTAATTGAAACAGAAAAGGAAAAAGAGGGATATATAAAATCTGTAAAAGAATTACTAATTGCATGTGATAATAATAATGAATTAAAACAAGGTATTAGTGGAATTATAGCAAATATTATTTCTGCTGACGAAAAATATCAAACGGCAATAGAACAAGCTCTTGGAGCAAGTCTTCAAAATATAGTAACTGATACTGAGCAAGATGCTAAAAGAATGATTGAATATTTAAGAAAAAATAACATGGGAAGAGCATCATTTCTACCAATAACATCGGTTAAAGGAAAAAAACTAGAAAATTTTAAAATTAAAGAGGGAGTAATTGGAATTGCTTCTGATTTAGTGAAAACAGAAAAGAAATACAAGGGAGTAATTGAAAGTTTACTAGGGAGAACAGTTATAACAGAAAATATAGAAACAGCAATAAAACTTGCAAAAGAAAATAGATATTCTTTTAAAATAGTAACTTTAGATGGAGACATAATAAATCCATCAGGAGCAATGACTGGAGGATCTATATTTTCTAAAAAAACAACAAGTCTGTTAGGAAGAACTGCTGAAATTAAAAACTTAGAAAATAAAATAAAAGAAATAGACAAAAAGTTAGAAAATGTCATAGGAGAAAAGGATGAATACCTTAAAGAGAATGAAAAGATAATAAGCCAAATCAAAGAAATCGCAGAACAATTACAAAAATCAGAAATTGAATATGCAACCGAAAAAGAGAAGATAAACTCAGCAGAAGAAGAAATAATAAAAATAGAGAATAATAAAATAAAGCTAAAAGAAGAGATAAAATCTTTAGAAATAGAAATGAATAATATTTTGGAAGAAAAGAAAACCACTCAAGCAGAAGTAGAAAAATGCGAACTTCAAATCTCAAAACTATCAAATGAAATATCAGAATATGCAAAATTAAACAAGGATAATCAGAAATTTATTGATGACTTAAATATAGACATAACAAATTTGAAAATTTCTGTATCATCATTTGATGAGAGTAATACTTCTATTGACGAGATGGTGGAAAGAATAGAAAAAGATATAGAAGATGAAAAAAATGAAATAGAAAATAAGAAGAAAGAAATAGAAAAAAGTAAACTACAAAATATTGAGCTAATGAAACAAATCGAAGAACTAAAATTGAGCATTGAAAAAATAACACAAGAAGTATCAAACAGTTCAGAAAAAATCGAGCAATTAAAAATTTCAAAAGAAGACAAAAATAAAAAAATTGATAGTTACGAAGAAAACATAACAAAACAATTTGAAACAATTCAAGGAATAAAAGAGCAATTAGCCAAAATTGATGTTAAAACTACGGGATTAAATCAAGATATAACTGAGACAATAAACGAATTGTGGAATGAGTATGAAGTTACACCTAACAATGCAACTGAATATAAAAAACCAACAAATGTGCAAGATACACAAAAACAAGTTAATGAAATACATACAAAAATAAAAAATTTAGGAAGCGTAAATGTTGATTCAATAGATGAATATAAAAAGACAAAAGAAAGATATGAAAACATGAGCGAGCAACGACTAGATCTTGAATCTACAATGTCTAAACTTAGAGATATGATTGTAGAAATGACCAAAACAATGAAAGGTCAATTCAAAGAAAAATTCATACAAATAAACAAGAATTTCAATGAAGTATTTATAGAATTATTTGGTGGAGGAAAAGCTGAACTTGTTTTAGAAGATGAGGAAAACATCTTAGAATGTGGAATAGATATAAGAGTTCAACCAGCTGGGAAAAAGTTGCAAAATATGATGCTATTATCAGGAGGAGAAAAAGCGCTAACTGCAATATCTTTATTATTTGCTATACTAAAAATAAATCCGGCACCATTTTGTATTTTAGATGAAATTGAAGCGGCACTTGATGATGTAAATGTTTACCGATATGCAGAGTTCCTAAAAAAATTCGCTAATAATACTCAATTCTTAGTAATAACACATAGAAAAGGCACTATGGAGTCTGCAAACACTGTATATGGAGTAACCATGGAAGAAAATGGTGTAAGCAAACTGCTATCAATAAATTTAAGCAAATAATGTTGAGGTGAAAGTAACGATTAACAAAAAATTGACATACTATATAACATCATGAAAGGAGAATATAGTATGTTAAGTTATATTATAGAAGGTGGAAAAAAGTTAAATGGGGAAGTATATGCTTCAGGATCTAAAAACGCATCTCTTCCAATTTTAGCAACATCAATATTAAATCCTAATCCTGTTACATTTTATAATATTCCAGATATAGAAGATATTCGTATTACATTAAAAATATTGGAAATATTGGGTTGCAAAATTATAAGAAATAGTGGTAAAATAACAATATCAAGCAGAGATATGAAAAATACGGAAATTCCAAAAGAACTTATGCATAAATTACGTTCTACTGTAATTTTAGCAGGAGCAATTATTGGAAGATTTAAAAAAGCAAAGTTTTCATATCCAGGTGGGTGTAATATTGGAGCAAGACCAATAGATCTACATCTAAAAGCATTTAAAGAATTAGGAATAAATGTAGAAGAATGTTTAGAGTACATAAATTGTAGTACAAATATGATAAAGGGAACAAGAATAGAACTTGAATTTCCAAGTGTTGGAGCAACCGAAAATATAATTCTATCTTCTATATATGCAAAAGGAACTACACATATAATAGGTTCTGCAAAAGAACCAGAAATAGTTGACTTAGCAAAATGCTTAAATAAGATGGGCGCAAAAATATATGGGGCAGGAACAAAGGAAATTACAATTTGCGGAGTGGAAAAATTGCATTCAGCACAATACAGTGTTATGACTGATAGAATAGAAACAGGAACATTATTATGTGCTACTGCAATAACAAAAGGAAATATAAAAATAATAAAAGCTAATCCAGAAAATTTAATTGAAGTTTTATATAAATTAAAACAAATGGGATGTAAAATTACAATAAATAGAGATACTATTATTTTAAAATCACCAAATACTATTAAAAGTATAAATATTGAAACAAATCCTTATCCGTATTTTCCAACTGATATGCAACCTATAATTAGTGCGGTTTTAACAAAAGCAGAGGGAAAGTCAATAATAAAAGAAAACATATTTGAAAATAGATTTAACTATTGTACAGAACTTAAAAAAATGGGTGCAAAAATAAAAATAGAAAATCAAACAATAGAAATAGATGGAACCAAAGAACTTATTGGAACAAACGTAAGTAGTAAAGATTTACGTGGAGGAGCAGCATTAGTATTAGCAGGTTTGGTAGCAAAAGGAACAACAAAAGTTGGAAATGCAGAATATATACTAAGAGGTTATGAAAAATTGGATGAAAAGCTCATAAAATTAGGAGCTAATATAAAGTTGAAAAAGGTGGTATAAATGCAAAAAAAAATACAAAGTAAAAAGGCACCTAAAAAAGGTGCCTCACAAATAAAACAAAAAGTTAAAAATAAGAAATATAGTCCATTAAAAAACAAAAAAACTAATGCGGATAGTATTTTTAACTATGATATAGAAACTTCTAATAATAAAGAAGAAAACATAAAGAAAGTAAATAAGAAAATTAAAACTAAAAAAGATTCCGAAAATGAAGATAGTGTTTTCATCGGAGCTAAAGAAATACCACAAATAAATAAAAAACAACTTGATAAGATAAAGAAAAAGAAACAAAAAGAGATAAGTAAAAAGAAAAAAGAGCTATTAAAGCAAGAAGCCAAAGAAGAAAGAAAAAGAGAAAAAATAAGAATTCAGTCAAATACAAAAAGAATGAAAAAAATGAGAAAGATAAAAAATCTGGTTAAATATCTTACTCTTATAATAATACTAGCAATTGCAATAATTCTACTATTATTATCACCTATATTTAATATCAAAGACATTGAAATTGAAAATAATAATAAAGTTTCAAAAGAAGAAATATTAAGTTTGCTAAGTATAGATGAAAATACAAATATATTTAAAGAAACAAATGGAAAAATTAAAAGCAAATTAAAAATAAATCCTTATATAGATGATGCAAAAATTAGTAGAAATCTTCCATCTATGATAAAAATACAAATAACAGAGAGACAGGCTAACTACATGCTCGAAGTTGGAAACTCTTATGCCTATATAGACAATCAGGGATATATATTAGAAATTTCTAAGACAATATTAGAAGGTAAAACCAAAATATTAGGATACTCTACTTTGGTAGAATCAATTTTACCAGGAAACAGAATATGTGATGATGACATGGACAAGCTTAATGTTGTAACCCAAATAATTAGAGCAGTAGACAATAACAATATAGCTAATATTGTAACATCTATAAACATTGAGAATCAAGAAGATTACTTATTATATTTGGAAAGCGAAAAGAAAATAGTACATTTAGGAGATAGAACTAATTTAGATACTAAAATGATATACGTAAAAGCAATAATTGAAAAGGAAAAAGGAAAAGAAGGAGAAATATTTGTGAATAGGGATTTAAACAAAAAAGATCCATATTTTAAAGAAAAAGTATAAATACAAAAGTGAAAAAATAAAATTTAAATGTAATTAAAATATTAAAAATGATAGGAGGAGATAAAATTGAAACAAAAAACGATCAGAATAGTAATGGGAATTGTTTGCTTAGTATTAGCTTTAGCAATTACAATACAATTAAGAACAATGAAAGAACAAAATTCAGATGTTTCTCAAAGCTTTGCAAATGATGAACTCAAAGACAGCCTATTGCAATGGAAAGAAAGATATGAAAAGGCAACTCAAAGCCTGCAAGACTCTTCTAAAGAACTAGAAAATGCAAGAACGGAAGCCACAACTAATGATAGTAATTCTAAAGAAAAAACAGATAAACTAAACAAAAATAATGTGCTATTAGGACTTACTGATGTTTCAGGAGATGGATTACTTATAACTGCTAACGATAGTAAAATAACCGCATCAACAGATGATATTAGTAAATATTTAGTACATGATGGAGATTTAAGAGAAATAGTAAATGAATTAACAAATGCGGGTGCAGAAGCAATATCGATAAATGATGAAAGAATTGTAAGTTCAACTTGTATTATTTGCGCTGGAAATGTTATATCAATAAATGGTGAAAAAGTAAGTGCACCATTTACAATAAAAGCGATAGGAAACCAAGAAAGCTTATATGGAGCGATTACAAGGTCAGGAGGATATATCCAATACATGAAAGCAGCTACAATTCCAGTAGAAGTAAAAAAGACTAGCAATATACAAATAAAAAAATTTAGCGGAGCATTAACCCAAAAATATATAAAGACAAGAGGTGAATAATTTGAAAGTGGATAAAAATAAAACTATCGTGGCAATAACAGCTGGAATAGTAAGTTTGTTGTTAGTATCATCAATATTTATTCAATTTAAAACTGTAGAAAAATCACAAAAAGCAGATATAGAAAGCTTAAGAGATGACGAATTAAAAACACAAATTGCTACGTATAAAGCAAAATATGAGGAGACTCTAACAAAATATGATGAAAATCAAAAGAAAGTACAAGAATATACGAATGCTAATAAACAAACAACACAATCATCTAACCTGGTAGATAGTGAGTTAAAGCAATCACAAACTTTATTAGGACTTACAGATGTAGAAGGAGAAGGAGTAATCATTACATTAACTGATACTTCTGAAGGAGAATATTCTTCAGGAGATTTAAGAACACTAATAAATGAGTTAAAATATGCGGGAGCAGAGGCTATTTCTGTAAATGGAAATAGGTTAATAAATCTAACAGATATAGTAACGCTTAATGACAGTTTTATAGTAATTTATGGTGGCAGTGTTAGAATAACATCTCCTTATGTAATAAAGGCAATAGGTGATAGGACATATTTGTCAAGTACTTTAAATCTGAAAAATAGTGGATTTGTAGACTCAATGAAAAGTAATGGACTAAAAATAAAAGTGGAACAATCAAGTAACATAATAATAGGAAAATATACTCAAACAATTAATGCAAAATATATAAAGGAGGATAAATAATATGATGACTTTGTCAATTATAATAGGATGTATAGCAGGAATAATACTAGGATTTTTCATGCCTACAATTCCATATACAGTTTCAAAGTACCTGGCAATAGCAATAGTTGCAGCACTTGACTCAGTATTTGGTGGAATAGCCTCAAATATAAAGAAAAATTTTGATATGAAAGTTTTTGTTTCTGGATTTTTTGTTAATGCACTTTTAGCTATAGCATTAACATTTCTAGGACAAAAATTAAATGTAGACATATACTTAGCAGCTATTGTTGTATTCATAGGTAGAATGTTTAACAATCTCGGAATAATAAGAAGATATTATCTAAATAAATTGTCTGAAAGTAAGAAAGAAAAGACCAAATAGACATAATTCGACATTATTACAAAACTGTTACAAAAATATTACAAAAATATGTCGAATTCTATTGACTTTTTATTAAAAATAATATATGCTTATCGAGAAAATAATTATACAAATTGGGAGGAATTTACTTTGGCTATAGGTGATATAATTGTCGGCATTGACATAGGTGCATCTAAGATAAGTTTAGTTGTCGGTGAAGTCAATAATTTTAATCAAATTGAAGTAATTTGCAACACTAGCAAAAAAAGTAATGGTATTCAAAAGGGAAAAATTATAGATGAAAGTGCTTTAGTAGAAGCAGTATCTACGGTGGTAAAAGATGCAGAAAAAGAAATGAGCATGAAAATAAATTCTGCATATATAACAATCCCAGGAAAATACGTTACAATAGTACAAAATAGTGTTACAAAGGAAGCTAAAGATAAATATTCAGGAATATCCGCTAGAGATGTATCAAGTGCACTAATGCAAGCTAAGGATATTGATATACCTGAAGGAAAACAAATAATAGATATAGTAACAAATAGTTTTATCTTGGAAAATGGTAAAGTTATTGAAGATCCAATAGGAGCATTTAGCTCTTCATTTACACTAAATGCACAAATTATATTAGCTGATAAAGAATACATAAGAACTGTATCTGGTATATTTAAAAAAGTAGACTTAGATATTGATGGATTAGTACCTATAACATTGGCTGAAAAAAATCTAATATTAGATGAAGTAGACCAAAAAGACTATATAATGTTATTAGATATAGGTGCTGAAAATACAGATATAGGGGTTTTCGATGGAGAAAGATTCGTATATACGAGTGCTATTCCGATAGGCGGATACAATATTACAAATGATATTGAGTTAGTATTAAATATTTCTCATGAAGAAGCTGAAAAATTAAAACGACAATATGGACTAGCTTTAAAATCTTATATGGATAATGATACAGAAGTAGTACTAAATACAGTAAAAGATGGAAATAAAATAGTGAGAAGTTCAAATATTGTTGAAATAATTGAAGCAAGAGTAGAACAAATATTTGAAATTGTTAATAAAGAAATATCTAGCCAAGGCATTAAACAAAATATTAACACAGTAATTCTTACAGGACAGGGAATTACCAATATAAGCAAGAGTGATATAGTTGGAAAGATTACATTAAATATACCAGTAAAAATGGCAACTGGTAAAATAGCAAGTCTTATTAAACCAACATACGCGACGGCTTATGCTCTAGTAAGATACATTGCATCAAGACCATTTACAAAAACGGTATCAAGTAGTATTGATGCAAATTCAAAAGAAGGATTTTTAAAAAATTTAATAGAAAAGATAAAAGAATTTTTCTATTCGTAAAAAATAAAATGTTTAAATTTTAGGAGGAAAGCTTTATGTTAATGGATAATAACTATGACGAGAATGTTAATACAGATGATACAGCCGTAATAAAAGTAATAGGAGTAGGCGGAGCAGGAAACAATGCAGTAAACAGAATGGTTGATTCAGGAATTGAAGGAGTTGAATTTGTAGCAATAAATACGGATAAACAAGCCTTAATGCTATCAAAAGCAGCAACAAAGATACAAATTGGAGAAAAAATAACAAGAGGACTAGGCGCTGGAGCAAATCCTGATATTGGTGCCCAAGCAGCAGAAGAAAGCAAAACTGAAATATCAGAAGCAATTAGAGGAGCAGATATGGTATTTGTAACATCTGGAATGGGTGGAGGAACAGGTACAGGAGCAGCTCCAATAGTAGCAGGAATTGCTAAAGAAATGGGAATATTAACAATAGCAGTTGTAACAAAGCCATTTACATTTGAAGGTAAAAAGAGATTAACACAAGCAGAACGTGGAATCGAAAGCCTTAAAGGAAAAGTAGATACATTAGTTGTAATACCAAATGATAAACTACTACAAATAATTGATAGAAAAACAACAATGCTTGAAGCATTTAAAATGGCAGATGATGTACTAAGACAAGGTGTTCAGGGAATTTCAGATTTAATAAAAGTTCCTGGATTAGTAAATTTAGACTTTGCTGATGTTAAGACAATAATGCTTAATACTGGAATGGCTCATATGGGAATAGGAAGAGCCTCTGGAGAAAATAGAGCAGAAGATGCTGCAAAGCAAGCTATTCAAAGTCCTTTACTTGAAACAACAATAGAAGGAGCAAGGGGAGTAATTATAAATGTAACAGGAGGAGAGAATCTTGGATTACATGAAGTAAATACAGCAGCTGAACTTGTTCAAAGAAGTGTTGATCCAGAAGCTAATATCATATTTGGTGCAGTAATTGACAAAAGCTTAGATGAAGATATAGTAATTACGGTAATTGCAACTGGATTTGATAAAGAGCCAGGAACAAAGGAAACCACAATAGGAAAAACAGCATGGCCAATAAAACAAACAACTCCAATTCCAAGTGGAGATGGATTAGATATTGACATACCACCATTCTTAAAGAAAAATAAAAATTTAAACAAATAGAAAATAATATAATATTAAAATTAAAAAAGCAAATACTTTATAGTGTACTGAACCCAAAAAATTGGACATTTTTTGATTAGGTATTAGGCTACTTG
>CAZDPV010000032.1:0-17362 GCA_964507565.1 uncultured Clostridium sp. | reverse complement strand
ACAAACTGCGATTTGATTAATTCATTTAATTTAATAATTTGCTTTTCTTTTAAATTCATTATATTTACTATTGTATCTATTTTATCAACAATTTCTTTTTGTCTATTTAAATCTGGCACATTAATTTTAACATTAGAAAATTGTGATATCCAATATCTTTTATGTAATTGATTATCAATCTTAATTTTTCTCATTGCATAATATACATATTTAATATTAATTCCTTTAGTTGCTTTCAATATTTTCATTGCAGATGATTTAACTTTAAATTCAAAATCTACATATTTACTTGCTGTTGTAAAATCATCAAATATTATTACAGGTAATTTTTCTTTAGGAAATACATTTATATCTTCATTTGTATAACCTAGTATAAAACTTTGCCCCGCTGTTAATACTGGTATTTTATATTTATTATCGTAATTAGAATTTTTTACAATATATTTACTTGGCTGTTCATATTTAAGTAACTTACCTAATTCCACTTTTTCCACTACAACATTTCCTCCAACTCTTTTAATTTTTGTTGGATTTCATCTTCCATTTCCATAACTCTTTTTAAAATGACTTTAGGATTTTCATATTCTTTCTTTTCAACAATTATTTCTTTATATTTATTTATTGATAAGTCATAATCATTACCTACAATTTCTTCTTTAGGAACAAAAAATGATTTATCAGTTCTTAATCTATTTTGTTCTTCTTCGTCAGTTCTATTATTAAATCTATTTATAATATCAGGTATGTCATTATCCTTAATTTTTTGTCTTTGGTCATCTAAGCTAAAACCATCTGCAGTCATATCATAAAACCATACTTTATCTGTTCCACCTTGACCAGTTTTAGTAAATATCATTATTGCAGTAGAAACTCCTGCATAAGGTTTAAATACTCCACTTGGCATTGATATTATTGCTTCTAATTTATGATTTTCTATTATTTCTTTTCTAATACTTTTATGTGCATTTGAACTTCCAAACAACACTCCATCGGGAACTATTGAAGCAACTCTACCTCCTGTTTTTAATATTTTTAAAAATAATGCTAAAAACAATAATTCTGTTTTTTTAGTTTTCGTCATCGCAAGTAAATCAGGTGCTGTTTGTGTAATATCTATTGAACCTTTAAAAGGTGGATTAGCAAGGACTAATGTATATTTGTTCTTATCTTTATTATCCTCTGATAAAGAATCTTTATAATCCACATTTGGATTTTCTATTCCGTGTTGCATTAAATTCATTGCACTTATGCGCAGCATTGTTCTATCCATATCAAATCCATAAAACATTGTATTATTAAAATGTTCCTTTTCTTCTCTATCATTAAATATTTCTTTATGATTTTCTCTTAAATATTCCCCTGCTTCAACTAAAAATCCTGCACTGCCACAAGCTGGATCAACTATAATATCTTGGTTTGATGGTTTCACTAATTCTACCATCATTCTTATAATGTGTCTTGGTGTTCTAAATTGTCCATTTGTGCCTGCTGTTGAAAGTTTTGAAAGTAAATATTCGTAGACATCTCCTTTAGTATCTCTTTCTTTCATATCTAATGCATCTAATCCTGTTATTACTTTTTGTAATAATATTGGAGTTGGTATCATAAATATTGCATCTTCCATAAATTTTGCATAAGAAGTTTCTTTAGATTTCCCTAGGTTTTTTATAAATGGAAAAACATTTTCTTGCATATTTTTATACATTTTTCCAGCTTCATAATCTTTAAAAATACTCCATCTGCATTCTTGATGTTCAATATCAAATGTTCTTTTTGTAGTTATTCCTAATAATATATCATCTTTTTCTCTTTTTATTTCAATATCATCTAATCCTTTTATAAATAAAAGGTATGTTATTTGTTCTATTACTGATAATGGGTTAGTTATTCCACCTGTCCAAAAATATTCCCATATTCTATCTATTTTATTTCTTATTTCTGTATCCATATTTCCCCCATATAAATATACTAATTCTAGTATATTTTATATCATAACATTTATTTTTTTACAACGAATTACAACATATTTCTACAATTAATTATTACTAAAATTATCAATCCAACTAATAGACATCATTTATTTTCCAAAAAGTTTACTAAAAAAACCTTTTTTCTTTTCCATTTCCTTATGTTCTTCTTTAACACCATTTTCTCTATATTCTTTTTCCAACTTATATTCTTCCAACATATTTACTAAATCCGAATCATTATATGGTTTATTCAATATTCCATAAACATTAAAGTCTTTTAACTCAGCAAGCAATCCTCTATCCCCTGTTATAATAATAAAGTCAGTTTCATTATCTTCATCTTCTCTAATTTTCTTAATAACATCTACTCCATTTAGAATAGGCATTTGATTATCTGTTAATACTAATGTAGGATTAAGTTTCTTAATTAATTCATACTCAACTTGTCCATTCTCTGCTTCTCCCACAAACTCAACAAAATCGATTTTATCAACAATGTTTTTTAATATTGTCCTTTGGACTTTAACATCATCAGCTATTAATATTTTTATATTTTCCAATATTAATTCCTCCTACATATTTAATTTTAAAACATTATAGCATCTTTTGTGCTTTTAGTCCAGTTAACTGGACTACTTTAGATTAGTAAATTGATATAATTTTTAAAAATAAAACGAAGAAGGTTGATTTAAAATGCTTTTATCTGATGCCGTATTAAAAAGAATTAATTATTTTATGAAACAAAAAAATATGAATGAATGGAAATTATATAAAGCTTCAGGTGTGCCTAAGCAAACAATATCTGCTATTATGAATGGCACTCATAAACTTCCTAAAATGGATACTTTGCTTCACATTTGCGAGGGTTTAGGTATTACAATTAGAGAATTCTATAATGATTCTATCTTCGACGATGTAGAGCAAGATTAAAATAGAGAGCTTCTAGCTCTCTATTTTTTTACATTCAAAAACACTTATACCCTCTATGATTTTTTCATTACTTTTTAATTTACATTTATTATTTTTAACTTCTATCACTTCATATTTTTTACCTTTATATTCCACAATATTAAATTCATACAATCCATTATTTATTCTCATATAAATCACTTCCTTAATGAATTTTATTATTTATTATATCATTTTTATTTTGTCGAAGTCTGTCGAATTTTGTAAATTAATAGTATTTTTGCAAAAATCAAAGGTACAGAAACTTTATTCTATACCTTTATTGTTCTAAACTATTTACCTTTTATTTTTCTAGGATCACTATGAGTTCTACAATCTTGTTTATTTCCCAATTTATTAAAATGTAATAATACATTATTTGATAAACTTTTTGTATCCTTAATGTTGTTATTTATAATTATCTCTCTAAATTCCTTTAAACTTTTGGTCTTTAATAATTCATTATTGATTGATAAATTACTTTTCATTATTATTATCTCCTTCAATAATTTCATGAAGATAGTCTACAAAGTATGTAATTCCATCTCTTGAAAAAGGAATTACATATTTTTGACCTGTATAGGCTCCGTCATCATCAGTTAAATTTATATTAACTTCCATAAAAACATCTTGTACTTCATATCCTTCTTTTATATATTCATATTTTCCAGTATCCCATAAATTAATTTTAGGATACAATACAAATTTAATATCAGGCTCTAAAAATTCTACTTCTTCTATTTCATTAATCTTATCATCTATCAATAGTTGTAATTCATAAAGTAAATTTTCAACTTCTGCACTTGTTAAAAGTTCTGCATTTTTTTTATATTTAAAATAGTGGTTATATACCATAATATAATTATTAGTCCAATTTTCATCATTATTTTTTTTATTAGTATAATTGGAGATTGCAAATTTAAAGTATGTTCCATCTGCCTTTATCCTTAATGTATTAATTTCATCGCTTTCTTCAAAAAAATAAAGATCTTCTAATTTAAAATTCTTGTCTACTACTCTTATGATTTCTTTTGTTTTTTCTATTGGAAATGGAGTATTTCCTTTTTCAAAATATTTTGCTTCCATTACCTCTCCTATAGCTAATCTATTTGCTCTATCAACTAGAACATAATCTCCAACTTCAACTGTATCATTTTTTGAGATATAATTATACTCTTTATCCCCAACATCATCTGTATATTTAACAGACAAATAATAATATATACCTTCTTGTATTTCTTGATTATCTGTTTTCATTTTTATTAATTTTTCTAATTTCAATAAATATTCTTGATTCATGGCATATATTACATCAGGAGATGGATTTGTCATATAATCTTTAATATAAGCAATACCTTTTTTATATTGCTCAATATCTGTTTTTAATCTATTTTTTTCTATATTAAGTTTTTCTACTGACCAATATTTTTTATCTTCAATATAGCTTTGTGGACTAATCATCATAATTATTCAACTCCTATTATTAAAACCACTTCATTAAATATACTTTTATCTTTATTTGTGTATATTTTATCATAATGTGCAAAAAAAATAAAGGTACAGGATTTTTATTATCCCATACCTTTGATTTAGTAACAAAAAATAATTTCATAATATGAATTCATTTTTTTATAATATACTCTTAAAATCCTATAAAGTCAAGCATAGCACCCTGTTCGCGGTAATTTTTCTAATTGGATATCTTTATAATATGTAATTGTTGTCCAACTATCTGTATCTTCTGTGTATCTTTCTAAATAATTCCCGCTAACTTTTGTATTATTAGTGAATACAAATCCATTACCTAATCCATCTAACATATCACAATATAAAATTGGAGATTCTACTTCTTGAAAACCTATTTTTACAGTTCCAAATCTAAATTCATAATCTGTTACATACTCATCTTCTTCAAGACCTAAATCTTTAAAACTCAATTCACTATTTACTTGTGTACTTAAATTATCTACTAATAATTTGTAATCGTTTTTATTAGTTTTATACCATACAGAATAAGTTACATCTTCATTCCAAATTCCTGTATATATTTTGTCTGCTCTTACTGCTTCAGTTGGTAAACTATCACTCCAAGTAAAATTATCAAGTGGGACATTAGAGTCATTTCTTATATTTGAAAAATCGTAGAAAATGTTATCTTTACTTTGCGTTTCTTTAAATCCTGTTTTTTCAACATTTACTTTTATATCAACTGCTTCATTTTCAAATACAATATTTGAGATTTGATCTTCTTCTAAAGTTATCACTTTTTCTTCTTCATTTAATAAATAATAAGTTTGAGTTTTTGTTTCTTTTAATACATAATTTTTGTATATTGGTAATCTATCTGTTATAGCTTCTCCGTTTTTATCTGTTACTAATGTTGTAATAAAATTATTTTTTTCATCATAAAGTTCAAATTCTACTCCTTCTAATTTTACTTCGTGATTATCTTTATCTACTTTTATAACTTTTATTTGTCCTTTTTTTAGTTCATTTTCAAATTTAATGGTAGAAATTTGATCTTCTGTTAATTGTACCTTTACAATTTCATCATTTAATTTATATTTTTCATCTGTTTCAATTTCTTTTAAATATATTTCATTATAATCTCTTATTGGATATTTGCTAGTTAAAGCCTCTCCATTTTCATCTGTTTTTATTTTTTCTAATACATTTCCATTTTTGTCCTGTACTTCAAAAATAACACCTTCTAATTTTACTTCATTATTATCTTTATCTACTTTTATGACTTTGACTTGTCCTTTTTTTAATTCATTTTCTATTGTTGTGTTTGTTGCTTGTTCCCATTCGACTTTTACTTCTCTATCTTCGGATAAATTATACCATTTATTAGTTTTTATCTCTTGTAAAGTATAATTTCCTATTCTTAGATTTTCAATGCTTATTTCGCCATTTTCGTTTGTTGTATAAGTTCCTATAACTTTATTAAATTCTTCACTAAATAAATTAAATTCAACTCCACCTAAAGTAATCTTATTATTGTCTTTATCTACTTTATATACCTTTATTTTTCCTTCTTTATATTTATTTGTTATATCTAAAGTAGTAACTTTATTAAATTCTACATTTACATCAAATTCCTTTGTATTTAACACATAGTTTTGATTAGTAGATATTTCTTTTAAAATGTAATTTCCTTGATATAATTTTGTAAATGTAGCAATTCCATTTTGATTAGTTATAGCATTGCATATAACTGTGCCATCTTTTTTAGATAATTGAAATGTAACTCCTTCTATTGGATTATTTGTATCTTCATCTGTTTTATTTATTACTATTTTTCCTGTATTTGTTAATACATTTAAATTCCCATGACCTACTTCATCTCCTAATGGATCAAATGTTAGTGCATAAGGTTGGTATCCTGAAGCTGGAGCATTTCCATAGAAAATCGGATAAGTTTCGCATTTAGCTGAAACAGCTATTACACTATTAATATCTACATTCATTTTATCTTTTGGAATATAAACTTTAAAGTGTTCACTTCCTGAAAAAGTTGTTCTATTGCTTCCATTAACATCCGCTATATATGAACCTTCAGGTAAATTAGCTGTTGCTGTAATTGTATAATTATCTAATCTTACAATAGATGAAGCAGAATATTCTTGTGTGTAATAATTGTTTTCTTCTCTTAATCCTCCTTGCTTATTTAAAGTAACATTTGCACTTGCTGGAGTCCTTGTTCCATTTCTTCCTTCGTTTATCATCATTTCCATAGCATTTACAATAGCATCTCCTCTTGCATCTCCACCTTTATAAAAACTTCTTACATCTCTACCATATAAAATAGAATAAACAGCTTGTTTTGTTGCAACATAAGCATCAAGGTCATTTTCTACTCCTAAATCACTTGCACTTCTGTATGGAAAACCACTTATAATTGTTCTCCAAACTTGTACATTATCTAATACATCAGATACACTTACTGTATAACCTCCCATTTCTGCAACTCCTGCTGAATCTTTATCTAAACAATATGCAGGATACATCTTTCCATTATAGTTGTATCCCACATAATTAGTTATTACATAATACCATGTTCCTTTATCTGCATTCCAATATTGTAAATGTAATTCACTTGGTTGTACTTCATAAACATCAGCTGATGACATTTCACTTCTCGCATATACTAAACTTTGTAATGTAGAAATTAGTGTTATTATTAACATTAGAATTGCTATTATTTTTTTATTTTTATTAACTCTCATTATAATTATTCCTCCCTATTTTTGGCATAGAAAAAGACACTTTAAAAGTGCCTTTTCTGCTATTTTATTTACATTTCCATATCATTATTTAATTCATATTCCACCTCCAAACTTATAAAATAAAACATTCTGTCCACATTAAAGTACCATTTTTATAGTAATTTCTTGCATAAATTCGTATTGTTCCAAATTTATTTGCAATTTTATTTTTTACTCTTGTATCTGTATATGTGAATTGTGAAGTTAACTCTACAATTGAGCTATCAACTTTAATTTCGTATCCATAGTTTTGCATACTGTCTGAAATATTACTATTTATTATATTTGTAATGTTATTAATCATATTGTTATTAATTACAAATTTTTCTTCATTTTTTACTATTTGAGTTTCTTCTATTGGCTTTTCTTCTTGCTTAATTATAGGCTCTTTTGTTTCTTGTTTATTTATAATTTCATTTTGATGTTCAACATTCGGCTGATTGATAATACTACTTGTAGTGGTTTCTGCTTTGGATATTTTGTTATTAGTTGCATTGTATTTTTCCTCTTGATTTTTTACATTTTCTTTATTTGTAACTGTTTGTATTTCATTTACAATATTATATTCTTCTGTTGCAACGATTTCTTCAGTTACCATATTTTGTTTTTCTACATCATTTACATTTTCAAAGTTTTCAACTTCTTCAGTATTAAAATTTTTTTCAACATTATCAGTATTAATCAAATTTTCTACCTGAATATTATTACTTTTTTTAATAAATGTAAATAGACTAAACATAAATATTAAAAATATTGTTAAACTTACAATCACTATTATTATTTTTTTCTTCATAACTACCATCTCCTAAATTAATTATAAGACAGTATTTCTCAATATCAAAACCCAATTTTTAAAATCTCAAAATTAGTTATAAGCTATTTATATTTTTTATTAGTGTAATTTATTGTCCATAATTCATTCCATCAAAACTTTCAACGGCTTGCACACAAAGTCTTTTTTCTTTTTGACCTGCTACACAAGTTATTAAAGTAATTTTATTATCTTCAGTTTCATTAAGATAACTAAAGTCTGTTTCATCAATAATATTTTTAGTTTCAACTACATATCTTTTTGTTCCATAATTTGTTTGATAATATATTTCACTTCCTATTTTAATATTTTTTAAATTTTTAAAATAATCTCCGCTTCCACCTGAATTATGACTTGCTAATCCAACATTTCCTTGATATATACTTGTACTTGTAAAATGTCCAATTGCACTTGATAAAGTATTCAATTCTACACTTTCTCGTATTGGTGCATTTTCTAATAATATATCAGGAATAGTTAGTGTTCCTATTTGATCATCAAATTGTATTGGCTCTTGATTTATTTTTTCATTATCTATAATTTCTATATTAGTATTATCTCCAACATTTATATTTTCTGCATTTTTATTGGCTATATATATGTTGTATCTGTTAATTAAGAAAACTGAAATACAAATCATTAGTATAGTTGAAATTATTATTGTAATCCAAAATCTCATTTCTTGCTTCATATACTCCTCCTAAATTCTTGTTTCAAAAATATACTTTTCATTATCTGTACTTACTATATGTTTTAAGGTATTCTTGCCTTTTTTTACTGTAATCATTTTTCCTTGCATTTTTCTAGTTAGTTCTTTTGAAAATTCTAATTTATATCTATTTGTAGATTCTGTTAATTCAAATCGGTCTAATCTTACAATTGATTTTCTCATTCGTACTTTTCCAACTCTTTTCCATCGTCCATCTTTCATATTGTAAACAGTTACATTTCCAAGTAATAAAAATAATACAAATACTATAATAGCTCCTCCTGTACCAGCGACTATTCCAATATTATTATCTTCTTTCTTTTCTTGCATTGGAACTTCTTGCTTTTTATAATTTAATGTTATAATTATTGGCTTTTCTATTACTTTTTTAGCTATTCCATTATAATTTGCTGTTACTGTATATGTATTAGGGTAATCAACCTTTATTTTTGTTGCATAATAACAATTAGCAGTATATAAATCAGGAATTTCATATTCTCCAACTTTTTTATTTGACTGTACTTGCCATTCTGTATTTAATAAATCTAATGTTAATCCATCTTTTTCTATTGTTTTAGAAATAGAATCCAAATCATTTTTTTCTAAATTTGAATAGCTCTTGTTTTCTTCAATTAATTTTTCATAATATCCATTGTTTATAGTTTTAATTCCAATACTTTCTGTATCCAATATATATGTTCCTGTATATCCATTTTCTGAATATTCTATATTATCTCCTAGTTCTTTTACTAATTTTTCTATATTATTTGTTTTACTTGTTATTGTTTTTGTTGTTGATATTTGTTTTTCCTCTTGTATATTTCCTCCTTCTGTTTGGTAATTTATAAAATTATATTTTTCTCCATTTATTTCAATTTCTTTATCAATGCTATCTATAAATGTTTTTTCTTGTTCTTTTGTTACTTCATATTGTCTAATCAAATCATCATTTACAATTTCTTGGTTAATGTATGTAGAAGCAAATGTACTTCCTCCAATTACCACTAAGATAGCTGGTACTAATAAAACTTTTTCTAATTTTTTCATTGTTATTTTCCTCCATTTTATATAAAATTTAAAACTATATTGTTAAATACATAAGTTGCACCAATTGAACAAAGTATTATTACTGCTAAATAAAAAATTACTTTTATAATTATCTGAAATAGATTTAATAAAAAAGATAATAGTTTGCTGAAGTTTGACTTCTTTTGAACTATTATCTTTTTATTATATTTTTTATTTAATTTGTTATTTTCTTTATAGCTTTCATACAGCTTTTTTCTATTCATTTTTCCCTCTTTTCAAGAAATTAAATATTCCTTTTTTCTCTAAAACAGTTACTTTGTTTGACTTCTCTGTTATAAAATCCTTTAATATTTTCTGATATATTTCATTATTAACATCTATACTAAATGGATCAGGAGTATAACTACTAAAGAAAAATATTGGTGTTACAGCTTTAATATTCTTTGAATCTCTTTTATCTTCATCACTAGCAAAATTGTAAATATAATTAATATTTGGAACTTTTTCAATTATAGAAATAGTTTTGAATAGTTTTTGATATTCCCATTGTTTAGTTCCTGTAACAACTATTTTTACATCTTTTGCTAAAAAATTTTCTAAATTGCTTTCATCTAAAATTCCATAATCATATATAAAAAAATCATAGCCCTCTTTCATAGCTTCAATATTGTTTTTATACATATCTAATCCTCTATATGTAATAAGATTGCCCTTTTTAATTGCTCCATTTGTTAAAGAGATATTATCTATGTCATTATTAGCATTTGCTTCTACATAGCAAGCCTTAAATCCTAGATTATTCAAGTAAATAGCAATTAATATGGATTGTGTTGTTGTTCCAATATGTGTTTGAGTTCCTGCAATCGCAATACTTCCAAATTGTTTTAACTTTCTAAATTCTTTTTTTATTATTATTTTATCTGATTTTCCAAAGTTTACTTCATTTCTGAATCTTATAGAATCTTTATAGGTGTATCCCTCTTTGGATAAACAATTTTTAAACTGTTCTTTTTGTTCTAAATAGTTATCTCCTGTTACAAAATTGTATATTCCTTCGTTAAATAGTTTTGCAAGTAATGAATTACCTTGTTTATATCCTATTGCTAGTATAATTATTCTTATATTGTACATAGACTTTATTGCTACTACTGCTTGTATAAGTTCTTCTTCTTTTTCTTTAGTAGAATTTATATCTATAATTATAGATTTATAATTATTTAAGTTTTTTAATTCTTGTATTGCAAACTTTTTTAGACTTGTAACTCCTGTTAATATTCTTGAATTATCATAACCATTGTCCGTTAATATTCCATCTATTAATTTTTCATTTTCTCTAGTAATTGCTAAAATCATTTTTACCTCCTACACATAAAAAAGACTATCATTTTGATAATCTTCTTAACTCTCTATACTTCCATTTATTATTTTGGAATTATTTTTAGATTTTATTTCATAATCTATTTTTATTTTATCATTTTTAAATATTAACTTGCCTTCCAAAAACATTGATTTATTTTGCATTAACTTTTTAAAATCCGTTTTAATTATAATTTTCTCATTTTCTTCATATATGGAATCATTAAATATCTTTTCTAAATCATTTTTAAAATCATTTGCTTTTTCCTCCATATTATCTAAATATGTTGGCTTATAATGATTCATAATACCTACATTTGGCGAGATATGTGGAAGATTAATATTAGAATTTACAATAGATGGATAATAATATTCATCTATATCACTTATTCTTGGGCACTCTATGAAATCTTCTTTTAAATAGCTGTATATATTTCCTAAATATTTAATTACACTATCATCAACAATAATAGTATCTTTTTTTATGTACACTTCTTTATCTATACTTAATTTCAATTCAATATCTTCATCAAAATAGTTTCCAATATTTGATATGAGTAGATTCGCACTATACATTTTAGGTAACCCTTTATAGTAATAATTTATTGCCATATATTCAAGAATATAACTATCTAAATCTTGAAGTTTCCAATATCTCTCAATTTCGTTTACATCTCCAACTAAAGTATTTCTAATAGGACAAATACCACCTCCATTAAATGTTGTTCTCCATTTAATATTCTTAAATTCAAAAATAGAATCATCATATTGTATTTTCAAATTTTCTAACATTTTTTTAATATTCTCTTCCTTTTTTTCTTCAATTTCAACTGTTTTATCATTTATAAGAAATGAATTTCCAAAAGAGAATTCTTTTCCCTTTAAATTATTAATTTCATCAACGAATTGCTTTAACTTTTCAAATTTTTCTTTTTTGTATTTTTCTATTTTAGGTTTTATTTCATATAATTGTAATTTATCAGATATCCTTCCTTCTTTATAAGACTGAACTACTAATTTACTATTTCTAGTATTTTTAAACATATATTCTAAATCTTTCTTTGTTGCATTAGCAGTTGAACTTCCCTTTCTTATATATATATCATTTTCTTTTAACTTTCCTATTTGTTTTTTTATCATAAAAGGTCTATTAGAATTATTAGTTGCTGGAATTTGAATCACTAGAATATCTTTTCCATCAATTTTTATTATTCTATAATTTACTACTAGATTCTCATATACATATGTGTTTATTATTTGTTGGAATTCTGCTTCATCTTTTATCTTTGATTTATCTACTTCTCTAATTCCAACACATACATTATTTTCTTCAATTGCACCAATTATAATATATTTATTTCTAATACTATGCGAATTTGCAAAAGCTACTATGTCTTTAATCAATTCTTCTTTATTTTCTTTATGGTAATCATATTCTTTAAAATCTAAATAATCTCCTTCTTGATGGCAATCTATCATTTCTTTTACTTCATCTTCAAACTCCATATTATCACTCCTTGATTTGAGTACTATTGTAACATATTCCTTTTATTTTAACAACTCATTTAAACCTCATTACCCCAACAATCCCAACCTTTTTCAGTCTGTCTTGCAAAAAGTTCAATTCTAGGTAAATCTCCAACTAATTCTACTATTCTATCTCTAACAATATCAGGCTTTTTACTATGTTCCTCTATATGAGTATCTACTAACTGTGCAACTTTATTTGACTTTCTTTCTATTCTACCTTTTGTTGCTATTAAGCAAATTTCAGCATTTGCTCTAGTCCAATGTCCCATACCAAAGAACCAAGTATCACTTACTTTATTTCTTTTTACCCAAGTAAATCCACAAGTTTTATATGTAAATCCCCATTCTTTAATTACTTTTAAACCTTCTAATAAACATGGAAAAGTTACCCACATAAAAAGGATACAATCTTTATCAGATATTTTCTGAATTGTATCCTTCATTTCTATTATTTTTTCTGTTTTCATTGTTGGGTAATGTTTTTCTGCTGTTCCCATTCCATCCTTCCAAGTATTATATTTCCAAGGTGGATCTGCATATATTACTTTGTATTTATTTTCTGTTTTATTTATATCTACTACCATTAAACCTCCTCATTTTCAAATAAATATTTTCTAGGATTCAAAAAATCCCCTTTAAAAGTTTTTCTTACTTCAAAATGCAAATGACTTCCTGTACTATAACCAGGATTAGGATCTCTGTTTGGATCTCCTCCTTGAAGTCCTATTACATTTCCTTGTTTTATCTCTCGTCCATTTACAACATCTATTCTTGCTAAATGTCCATAAAATGTATAGAATATTGTTCCGTTTAAACTTTTATGCTCTATTTCAACACAATTTCCATACCCTGACTGTACTCCTGCAAACATTACTTTTCCATCTAAAACTGACATTATATTGCTATGCCATTTTCCTGCCAAATCAATTCCTGTATGATAGCTCTGCTTTCCTGTAACTGGGTGTATACGAGGTCCAAATTCACAAGTAATTGTTGCATTTTCTACTGGCATTGGAAATGTTCCATTAAATATTAATTCTCCTGTTTCTAATTTTGTTCCATAATTATTTTTCATATCTACTATTGTTTGATAATTTCCATCTGTGATATTTCCATTTTCATCAGAACTAAAAAATTGTTTAATTGCTTCTAATGGAGATGTTAATATGTATATCGGTATCATAATGATAAACATAAAAATAACAACAACAATTATTATTCCTATTAATAATCTTTGTCTGCTTTCTTCATTTGTTAATTGTGATATTACTGCCTTTGCTATCATTTTCAATGTAGCTGGATTCATTATCTACCACCACTCTTTCCAAAGTAATCAAATTCTTTAGTAAAGATTTTGAATTTAACAAAAATCCTATTTGAACCTATGATAAATATTGCATCGCCTCTTTTCTTTTTATATAGAAATTCAGCTTGTCCTTCACTTAGTTTAAAAAGTATTGTACTTTCTTCTAAGTTCTGTCCATCTGTACCCATAAGTATTTTATATGTAGCCATATCTAAAATTGCTTGACCATACATTTTTACACTAGGATCTAAAAAGTCAACAATAGAATGTGAAATGATTACTAAACTACCTTCGTATTTTCTGCATCTTTTAGCAACATTTCTTAAAAAGATTAAAGTTTGAGGAACTTCAGGATCAATTAATAAATAAGCCTCATCACATACTAGCATTGTTTTTTCTGTTCTATCTCTGCTCATTATTTCCCAACAATAAGTTAAAATGTTAAAATATTGTGCCTTCTTTATTCTATCTGAAGCATTTTGTAAGTTGAATGTATCAAAACATACTACTTTTGCATTATCATCTACTGAAGTGTATCCGTTAAATAATCCCTTTTCAGCTCCGCAACTTACTCCTCTTATTAAACTTCTTAACTGTTCATATATCTTTGCCTTTTCCTTATCTTTTTCATTATTACATTTTTCTTTTAATAAATTATATAAATCAATCATTATTGGATATTTATTATTTGGAATATTGTTTATATCTGTGTTCCAAGTAATATTAAATCTTTTATATAGTTCTTCTAAAACTTCTTCCAGCATAGCTGTTTCTATTGTTTTTAAATCAGGAAATAGTAATTTAAAGAAAGTTCTCAAAGTTTGAAAATGTAATGCCATTGCTCCCATTCCTTTTCCTTCATTGGTATAGTCATCAGCAATTTCATCATCATCTAGTGGCACTTCCTTTATTTGTAATGGATTTATAATACCACCTTTACCGCTTCCTATATCTATCCACTTTTCTCCTAAGTTTTCAGTCATTTGCTTGTACTCTCTTTCAGGATCTATAAGAACAACTTTTGTATTTGTCATATATTCATTTAATATTAAATGTTTTGCAACAGTGGACTTTCCTACACCTGCTGTTCCCATAATTACAAAATTCGAGTTTGTTCTATCTCCACCTCTTTTCCATAAATCTAATATTACAATTCCACCTTTAGAGTCCATTGCAAAATAATAACCTTTTCCATCATTAAATCCTGAACTTGAAAAAGGGAAGCCTCCTACCCAAGCAGAACCTAACATATTTCTTTTTGCTATTTCTTTTACTATTGGATCTGTAATAGCAAAAGGCGACATTAACTTCATTGAGTTTTTACTCAAATTCGTTAATACTCGCCCTTTCATTTTCATTGTTGTTAATTTAGTTGTAACATTTTTTGTTCTTTCCTTTAGTTCTTCCTCTGTTTCAGCTATAACCATAATTGCAATTGTGTTATATACTACTGTTTCTCCATCATAATCCATTTTATTTATTAAATTTTCTGCATCTATTATTTCTCTTTCTGTTCTCTGCTTATCAACTTCATCTTTTATATTTTCAAGCCTTCCTTTATTTTGATTTAACCCTCTACTTATGTTTTCTAATAATTTTCCTTTGTCTGTTTGCTCTATATCAAAACAACTTACTGTATTTGGAATATTTATAATATCTTCAAGCCATCCCATATTAACTCCTTCAGGATATTTTGATATTACTACTACTCTACCCAGTATATCGCCAATCCTAATATAGTTTCTAAAATATTCTATTCCACCTAATGGAGTTAAAATATTTAAAAGACTTCTATTTTCTTGAATTTTGTTTATTTCTGTTCTTTTCAAATTATCACACTCCTTTTACACAAAAAAGAACTATCCTTCGATAATTCTTTTTTAATATTTATTCTTATTTATATATTCTTTACATAAATTATAAATTATTGCTAACCTTCATCTTTATATTTAATTATAATATACATGACTTTATAGTTCTGTATACATAATCATTTACAATCTTTACCATTTATGCTATAATAAAGATATACTGTAAATTACAGTATGTTGCAGTTTATTAATATATACTTTATGAAAGGACGGTTGATGTTATGGCTAAAAACTATAACTGGAGAATCAAACGGGAATACTACAACCTCATTAACAGCGGTATTAAGCCCCTTGAAGTAAGGGTTGGATATCCTGATATTAAAAGAGTTCGAGAAGGTGATACAATCACTTTTAATGACTATTCTAATATCAAGTTTGAAGTTATCCGTGTAACTCGCTATGAAGATTTTCCTGATATGCTCGACAATGAAGATTCCTCAAAGGCTATTCCTGGTGTTACCAAGTATAAAGCTTTGGAGATGTATCAAGCAATTTATCCTGAGGAAAAGGAAGCTCTGGGTGTATATGTGTTTGAACTTCGGAAACAGATGAATGACATGAAGATTTACACATTAAGCTCTCTTATCAACAATCACAAGCTCTTCATAAGCTTTGCACAAGCTGCTTATTCTGTTACGGATTACATCTGCAAGGATTATCCTAAACATTTTGAGTGGTATTGGACAAAAGAAATTCCACGAGTATTTAATGGTACTGGTGAAATTGTTATTTGCTCAATTAACAAGCATGTAGCTGGTGTTGCATTTTTGAAAAAGGATAATTCTGAAAGTAAAATTTGTACTTTTCTTGTTGTTGATGGATATCGTGGAAAAAATATTGCTACAAAGATGTTAGAGCAGGCTTTTAAGTATCTTGATACAACAAAACCTCTTATCACAATTGCAGACTATAAGATTCCGATGTTTGAGCACATCATAAGGAAGTACAATTGGGAATTAACTCAAACAATGAACATGGGCTACTATAACAATACATCTCGTGAGATGGTGTATAACGGAAAACTTCCTGGATGATTCTCTATCTGTCAAGACACAGCAAAAACACACTCTTAGATTCAATTGAATTTTTGAGTGTGTTTTCATTATATTTTTTCAATTTGTATTCCAACAATGCCATATTGTTTTTGTTTTTCTGGTGTATAAAATTCTTCTAATACATTTAATAATTCTTGCTTTGTCATTGATTTGTCAGCTAACATTTCAATATCAAAATTCTCAAATAGGTCATCAAATGTATTATATCTTAATAAACCTATAACTTTTACTTTCATTGTAATTTCTAATTCAGGTTCTTTTTCAAAAACTATAGTATCGCCTATATTAATTTTTTGTCTTTTTTGATCATATAATCTTAATTCTATCCTTTTTGTTCCTTTATTAATATAGTCATAATATTTTGGTTGTAATTTTAATATATGTTCCATTTTTTCTACCTCCATTTAGTATTGTAGCATAAAAGGTCTTTTTTGTAAATATTTTTATATATTACTGATAGTATAAATTTTTTGTAGGACATCTTTTTATAAAATCCTGAAAGTGTTTTT